>JXSN01000595.1 GCA_001276605.1 Achromatium sp. WMS2 | reverse complement strand
TCTATCTGACGGTCTACTTCAAACTCAATGGCCTTTTCTAAAAATTTAAAAGAATTGATATTTTTTAATTCAGCACGGGTTCCAAGTTTAGTTGTTCCCAGTTGGCGAATCGAAATGTTAGCATCCACCCGAAACGAGCCTTCCTGCATGTTGCCATCGCTAATATCTAGATAACGAACAATTTGGTGTATTTTACGAGCGTAAGCTACGGCCTCGGCCGGGGAGCGTAGGTCTGGCTCCGACACTATTTCCAACAGGGGTGAACCAGCACGGTTAAGATCGATCCCGGTGTAACCTGTATAGTCTTCGTGTAATGATTTCCCAGCATCTTCCTCTAAATGAGCGCGGGTAATACCGATATGTTTCGTTTCACCATCGGCTACCATGATTTCAACACTACCACGTCCCACTATGGGAAACTCGTATTGACTAATTTGGTAGCCCTTGGGCAAATCTGGATAAAAATAGTTTTTACGCGCAAATATTGAGCGTGTAGCAATTTGCGCTTGGATTGCATGACCAAAGCGTACGGCTAGCATGACTGCTTGACGGTTTAGGACTGGTAACACACCTGGCATCCCCAAATCCACGAGACAGGCTTGGGTGTTAGGAGCGGCTCCAAAAGTTGTTGCTGCACCAGAAAAAATTTTAGATTGAGTTAGGAGTTGAGTATGGATTTCCAGACCGATGACGGTTTCCCATGGCATGGGGTATATCCTCAGCTTTTTAATATCGATAGTTACAAATATAATATTGCAGGATGGGAAAGGAGATTTTAGTTTTTTACAGGCAAAATATTTCAGTCTGCATGCCTGAGTGTATCCTATTTAACCATGCTTCGCACCCGACGCGTTGGACACCAGGGTACACTGTACCATAGTTAGAGGCCAACCAATATGGTGTTC
>JXSN01000594.1 GCA_001276605.1 Achromatium sp. WMS2 | reverse complement strand
TAACAGTGAATACCACTCGCCGACCGATGCTGTTTTGCCATCGGTCCAGTTGCTACTTTATTCATCACAAAACAGTTCGTAAATATCAAGTGTCACCCCTTTTTTGCTAGAATCAAAGCAACTTTAATGTACATCCATTAGGCATATACGAGATCCATCATCAAAGTCCTAATCCCTTCTCATGCAGGAAATACCTTCAAACCCACTTAATTTTTAGCTTTTTACTGGGGCATGTTGACATACTTATTGGCGTAACTAGCTATCATGCAACTTTGATATGTACCAACCAGGCTCAATGGGTATGGGCCTACGGCTCACCCACCCCAACACCTTTATGCTCATTTCCACGTCCTAGCGAAGGAATGCAGCCGGTGACGTTCCAGCTTCTCCACGTGGGGTAATCATAACCATATTATATATCAATACCTTCCTAAGGCTGCCATAACAAAAAGTTAGTAAGTATTTGTAGCCCTTGTGCTGCGCTTTTTTCAGGATGAAATTGCACCGCAAATAGGTTATTTTTGGATAAAGCACTCGCAAAAGTAATGCCATAGTCTGTAGTCCCAGCTATTAGGCTGCTATCCTCTGGATCTATATAGTAGCTGTGAACAAAGTAGAACCTAGACCCGGGCTCTGTATTGGTCCACATATAGTGTGAAATAGTGGGTTGCACTTGATTCCATCCCATATGCGGTATTTTTAACCTATTGCCATTCAGGGTGCGATTGAGAAGGGATTAGGACTTTGATGATGGATCTCGTATATGCCTAATGGATGTACATTAAAGTTGCTTTGATTCTAGCAAAAAAGGGGTGACACTTGATATTTACGAACTGTTTTGTGATGAATAAAGTAGCAACTGGACCGATGGCAAAACAGCATCGGTCGGCGAGTGGTATTCACTGTTA
>JXSN01000593.1 GCA_001276605.1 Achromatium sp. WMS2 | reverse complement strand
TTCCACAGCAAAGTTTACCAAACGGCAGCGCGAGCAGCTCGCAGATCTGATATTGCATGTATGCGAACAACTGATCGTTGATCATGAACGTGACGATTTAAAAGTATTATATAATAAGTATAGCGGAATGGATTTTGACGAAATGTTAGAAAAATCAAACATGGAGGGAATTAATTTAGCTAGAAATATCATGGAAGCGGGATTGGGTGTCAAGTTCGATGATTCTGTTATTGATGCCAGTGATGTTGAAGCTTCAATGTTTAGAATGTTTGAGCATACCGCTGCAGCATATGAGCAAAAGGCTGCTAAGAAAGTGCGAAAGAAAAAAACCGCTAAACAACTGGCAAAAGAAGCACAACAGCAGGAAGAAGCTGATAAAAGAAGCAAGTCAATTCAATCGGTGTACCGTCAATTAGTAGCAGCATTGCATCCAGACCGCGAATTGGATCCGGTGGAGCGCGAGCGCAAAACCGAACTCATGCGTAAAGTTAATGTAGCATATGATCAGAAGGACTTATTGCAATTGCTAGAATTACAATTGACCTTGGAGCGGGTGGAACAGACAATTGTAGGTAATATTGCCGAAGAACGTTTGGTGCATTACAATGGGATACTAAAAGATCAGTCGGATAGACTAAAATCAGAACTGGAAGCGATAGAATTTAAGATTAAGATGGATATTAATATGCCCCCATTTTTACCCCTGCGTCCAGATGATCTAGCCGAAATAGCTAAATTAATTCCCTCCATGTTTGATTTTTCTAACATTTCGTCAAAATCCATTCCGCTATACTTATTATATAATACTTTTAAATCGTCACGTTCATGATCAACGATCAGTTGTTCGCATACATGCAATATCAGATCTGCGAGCTGCTCGCGCTGCCGTTTGGTAAACTTTGCTGTGGAA
>JXSN01000592.1 GCA_001276605.1 Achromatium sp. WMS2 | reverse complement strand
CCGCGAAGAACACTCTCTAGTTCGCTATGATGGAAAAGACAAACACTTTGCGGTGGCAGTTCCAGCCGGTGATGCTCGCTATGTGATGAATCGTAAGACTGGTGCAATCCGGATGGTTCAGGGACCTGCCATGCTCCTGCCCAGTCCCATCGATGAAGTTATAGTACGGCGCGTATTATCCGCATAGAATATTCAAGGTAAACTCGCACATGGTCTTTAGTATCAACGGTGCAGCCATCATCGATCTTGTTGTTTAATACCCGTAAGTAAACGGTTTCGATGTTACGTTCCTTGGTTTTGGGGCAGCCGCGCGAAAAATATATGGTTTGTAGATTTTCGTCATATTCCAACAATATGTTGGTAGGCCCTTGTACCACGCGGCGATTGCCCCGTTTGTCTACTACCATAACTGCGTAACCAACCCAAATATTAATGCCAGGAACGCCATCAAATTTGGTATTCAGGGTTATGGTACGCGGTTGGGTAAAATTGGAACCTCGCTCTAAAACGTCACCCACAACGGCACTAACATCCCTGCTTACCGAGCTAGCTTCCATTGCCATAGATGCTGTAGGGTGATTTTTGCCTTGGCGTTTACGGCTACGCTCTAAATCGCCTTCTGATACTACTCCGGACCTGGTGGTTGGGGCGACCGCGGCTAATTGGCGTAGGCTACGATTATACGCAGCTACATCCTCGTTTCCTGGGTACCAAGTGGAACATTCTTGCTCGGATAATACGCGCCGTACTATAACTTCATCGATGGGACTGGGCAGGAGCATGGCAGGTCCCTGAACCATCCGGATTGCACCAGTCTTACGATTCATCACATAGCGAGCATCACCGGCTGGAACTGCCACCGCAAAGTGTTTGTCTTTTCCATCATAGCGAACTAGAGAGTGTTCTTCGCGG
>JXSN01000591.1 GCA_001276605.1 Achromatium sp. WMS2 | reverse complement strand
GGGAAATTATCGCAGGTGAAAAGGCTGAAATTATTCTCTATGCAAAGTACCGAGATTACTATAGCTATGGCGTGTATATTGCCACAAAAATCTGAAGACAATGTGCGATAATCCAATTATATGTGGTATGCATCGGGTCGAGATAATCGCATCTTTAGTGCTGTATCCCGAAACGGCGTGCTAGATGCCCGCACTCCGGTTAAAAAAGCCAGGTAGGGTACGCATCGCCAAAATTGCTACGCTGCCATCCCTGGCTTCTGGATTCCGGCAATCCATGCCGGAATGACGTATAATCCCCTCGCCATCAATGGAGAGGGGGCAGGGGATGAAGTCAAGGTAAATTTACATTAAAAAGCAAAAATCACTGTCCAACCCGCACAAGGCGGACCCGCCCGGCATCAGACCTACTAGCCCAACCGTCGATGCCGTAACTGAAAGCCATGCCCCACGCGAGACTAGAGCCGGAAGCATACGCAGATGCCGACCAGAACCATGTTGAATATGTGTTGGGAAAAACTACTTGATCAATAGTTGGTTTCTTATAATCACCTTGACAGTAGAAATTTACTTCATTGGTATTATTCCAAGTTTGCGGGTTACCACTACTGCAATACACCAAGGTACGCAATTCCTCAATAGTTGGCATCCGCCAATCCTTGTAACCAGCGAATTTAGGCCAGGGTTTTTGCTGGCCATTAAGAATGGCGTTGTGCCAAATTATGCTACTAGCTTTACCCACACAAGTTTTACCATCCCAAGTTTGCCCTTCAGCACAACGCTTCCACATCAGACCATTACGGGTATCTGTAACCGTACCATCAGGATGAATGAGATAATGGCCATGTTTCATACCAGCAGCAACTGGTGGTGTTGACTGCTGTTTTACCTGCGGTTTAGTTGGTACCTGCCCAG
>JXSN01000590.1 GCA_001276605.1 Achromatium sp. WMS2 | reverse complement strand
TTGCGCGAATTACAAAGTTGGCGTAAATGGGGTACCAATCAACATCGCATAAGCATGTGTGAAACCCTAGAACACATGTTAACAGAAGACCTAGCGCCGACTCTTATGTTAGAAAAGGTCCAAGCCCTGCAACAAGAGTGGAAATTACTCAACAAGGAAGGAAACCGCATTAACGAAGCCCTATGGCAACGCTTCAATACCGCCGCGGACCAGATATACGCAAAATGTCGTCCTTATCTTGATGAACAGA
The DNA here is from genome assembly GCA_001276605.1 of Achromatium sp. WMS2. Classification (GTDB taxonomy): domain Bacteria; phylum Pseudomonadota; class Gammaproteobacteria; order Chromatiales; family Chromatiaceae; genus WMS2. The sequence continues at coordinate 667 of JXSN01000590.1, read as the reverse complement.
ACAACATGCGCGAATTAAGCCGCAAAGCTCGCGAGTCCCTATGCCAACAAGTAGAGTTATTTGCCAAAGCAGTTGATTGGAGTCAAGTTAACTGGAAAAAGGTCATACACGCCGTGCGTGAAGTGCGTGCCACCTGGGAAAAATTGGGAGCTGTAGATCCACGCCAACAAAAATCCCTAAATCAACGCTACCATGCCGCTATGCGCATGTTAGAACGACCAATATCTCAAGAACGCGCTAAAAACAAGGCCCTGCGGCAAACCCTGATCGAAAAAGCCCAAACTCAGGCCCAAAACCCAGATTTAATCAAAGCAATCAAAGAAATAAGACAATTACAGGAACAATGGCATATAACCGTAGCCTCTAAGCGCAACCAAGAGGATAGCCTATGGAAGGCATTTCGCACCGCCTGCGATCAGGTTTTTGAACGCCGCCGCGGTGCCCTGCAACACCAACAGGAAGTTATAGAATCCCAAATTAAATCTCTAGGCGTTCCTGGGTAGCTTCAGGCGGTGATTGTACCCCTGCTAAAATTTCCATTTGGAGACACAGCATAGCACGTTCTTTAGTGTTTATTTGACGTTTAGCTTGAAATTGGGCATTAGCCTCAGGATCTGTGAGGGCAGTAAGGGCGGCCTGGAGGCGCCGATCCATAGCCGTTTGCCAC
>JXSN01000589.1 GCA_001276605.1 Achromatium sp. WMS2 | reverse complement strand
ACTAGGTGAAATTTGGAAACAAGGCTACGATAATTTGGTTGTGGTTTCACCGGATGTAGGCGGTGTGGTACGAGCCAGGGCCCTTGCCAAGCGCCTTGATGATGCGGAACTGGCAATTATTGATAAGCGTCGCCCTCGTCCCAATGAAGCTGAGGTTATGCACATTATAGGAGAAGTACAACGCCTTGTGGTATTGGCAGCTCGTGAACGTGAACCGAATGACCTATATCAACGTTACTTAGATCTACCTCAATATGCTCCGGAAGATCTTTGGGTAGGCACACCACCTCAACCTCTGTTATACTGCGGGTTACGGCCTGTATCGTAAACGATTTACTCACTGTGTATTTTCCAAAAATATATAACTAAAAACGTAATCAAACTATGTAATCAAATACTAACGCAGGAACGCTGGCTAATCCTCACTAGTCTACAAACATAGAACTTACAGATTCGTCAGCAGAAATACGCCTAATGGCCTCGGCCAACATTTCAGCTATGCTAAGTTGTTTGATACGATCACAAGCCGCAGCATCGGGACGTAATGGAATGCTGTCGGTAACTGCTAGTGTATCGAGGACTGAATTGCTAATATTTTTCACTGCTGCCCCAGACAGTACCGCGTGTGTACAATAGGCGGCTACGGTACCTGCGCCATGTGCTTTAAGGGCCTTGGCAGCCAAGCATAAGGTACCGGCTGTATCTACCAAATCGTCTATGATAACACAATTACGGTGTTGTACTTCTCCTATAATGTGCATAACCTCAGCTTCATTGGGACGAGGGCGACGCTTATCAATAATTGCCAGTTCCGCATCATCAAGGCGCTTGGCAAGGGCCCTGGCTCGTACCACACCGCCTACATCCGGTGAAACCACAACCAAATTATCGTAGCCTTGTTTCCAAATTTCACCTAGT
>JXSN01000588.1 GCA_001276605.1 Achromatium sp. WMS2 | reverse complement strand
GATAGGCAACATTGTCCACCACTACCGGAGTTGATACCTGCGGTGAAGAACTGGGACGAATGCGAGCTTGTAACTTGCCATCAGTAACTGCTAACCAGTGAATGTATCCATCAAAATCACCCACAATAACGCTATTTCCCAATACAGCTGTTCCAGATAAATGCCGATACAACAATTGCTTTAGATATTAAAAATGGTAGTGAACTGTGGCGTAGCAAATTAAGTAGTGAAATAATTGCAGTTCCGAAGGTAGCCTCTGGTATTGTGGTAGTACCTACCTCTGATGGCCATCTGTATGGATTAGCAGTAAGCAATGGTAGTATAAAGTGGAGCTACGACAAAACGGAACCTGATTTAACTTTGCGTGGTAATAGTTCACCGTTGGTTAGCCGCGACACAGTAATCGTAGGTTTTTCTAACGGAACTTTGGTAAATTTAAATGTGGTTACTGGTGAATTACGGTGGGAGGTGGTAGTAACGCAGCCACAAGGACGTTCTGAATTGGAGCGTATTGTGGATATGGATGCGAACCCGGTACTGGAAAGTGGAGTGATCTATGTAGCCACCTATCAGGGCAATGTGGCAGCAGTGGATCAGACTACTGGCGTTATACTTTGGCGACGTGATATGTCAGTATATGGGGATTTAGCTACTGACGGATTATACCTGTATGTAGCCGATGCTGTGGGTAAAGTGCTGTGTTTAGATTTGCAAAGTGGGGTTACAATTTGGGAACAAAAGCAATTGTTGTATCGGCATTTATCTGGAACAGCTGTATTGGGAAATAGCGTTATTGTGGGTGATTTTGATGGATACATTCACTGGTTAGCAGTTACTGATGGCAAGTTACAAGCTCGCATTCGTCCCAGTTCTTCACCGCAGGTATCAACTCCGGTAGTGGTGGACAATGTTGCCTATC
>JXSN01000587.1 GCA_001276605.1 Achromatium sp. WMS2 | reverse complement strand
ATAACGTAATTGCGTATCTTCCAAACCAAAACCGCGGCTTTTGAAATCAGAAAACATTGGCTCAATGCACCAGCGCAATCCATAGTCACGCACAGATGCAGCATTTGGAATGCAATCCATTGCTACGATCCATGGTTCCTTGTGTCCACTTTCGTGCAATATGCCAATGTTGGTCTCAATTCCAGATTCGAATAGTCTGGCACTAACTGCATAGCGTTGTGTAAAACCGCTAGCGAATTTTTTGGTATTTGTGATATCAGCACAACCTACATCTAGAGCGTGATTGCCCTTTAGACGCAGCCGGTAGTGCCATCCATGCATCTTAAGCCAAGTAAACAATGGTGCTGAAGGATAAAAGCGATCAGCTGCAAAAAGAACCGAAGCTGAATTTGGCAACCAGTCTCGGACTATCTCCAACAGTACTTGTTGCGATTTAAACCCAAGATTGGCAGAACCTGCTTCTACTGCCCAAATTAGCGGTAATGCTCGATCTCCTACCCGTACGCTAACCATGAGAATGGCAAAACGATTTCCTAGTTCTGTTTGGTCCATGCTGAGTACCACGACTTGGCCGTTTGCCGCAGCTTCACTTAATTGTTGGCGGGCAAATGGAGCCATAATCTGCGCTGCGTCCAACAATGGATTTGCTAGAAGGCGTGAAATCCACTGCAAACGCATATCATCGCGCTCTGTATCGATTGGTAGTACTGTAGCCCAAGCTGCTGTATTTGCAGTACGTGTCTGCAAAGCCACGGCTACCGCAATTGATAGTTTCCTTGTCACTGTTTTGCGCAGGGCAGGGTGAATAAGTTCCAGGCCTTTCCTGACTTCATCCGCCATGTATCCGACCGTTCCCATTTTTTACAAATTCCATTATTCTTTGTACAATTGATTTATTATATACTAAAGTGATAGGTGGTAAG
>JXSN01000586.1 GCA_001276605.1 Achromatium sp. WMS2 | reverse complement strand
TTTGATCAGGGCTTGGGTGGTTGTTATTGTGTGCTGTATATCCTGTAATTCTTGAGTTTTCTGGGCCAACAATTCCTTATGTTGAGCCAAATCCTGTTGGAGATCAGCATTGGCCGCTTGGGTCTGTTGCAGTTGGGCTTGGGTGTCACTAATGGTAGTCTTAGCCACTGTTAACTGTGCGGTGGTAGTTTTAGCAGTTTTTTGAGCTATAGCCAAATCGCTACTTAATTGGCGATTAGCCGCTTGCAATTGTTGCAATTGACTATCGGTTTGAGTAATAGTGGCGTTGGCAGCCGCTAGCTGGGTGGTAGTGGTATTGGCAGTCTTTTGGGATATCGCTAAATCGTTACTTAACTGGTGATTAGCCGCTTGCAGCTGTTGCAACTGAGCATTGGTATTGGTAATAGTGGTATTGGCAGCTGCTAGCTGGATAGTAGTGGTATGGACGGTCTTTTGAGCCACATTAAGATCACCACGTAACTTGTTATTGGCAGTTTGTAATTGTTGCGATTCTTGTTGTAGGGTTTTTAGAGTATTTTCCGCAGTTACCAGCTTGGCATTAGATGCGGTTAGCTCACTGTTGCTAGTAGTTAGAGCAGTTTCTAAATCTTGAGAGTGGGTTGTAGCCAGTTTGAGTTGATCCTGTAGTTGGGCTACGTCTTTTTGTAACTGGTTTATTTCCTCAAGTTTGACCGTTAGATTTTGCTCACGTTCGGTAAGGGTATGGTGCAGCTGTTGATTGCTAGTTTGAGCCTGGGTTAATTGGTCACGCAGGGAGGTTGCTTGCTGAGTTACTGAGGTCAGCTCTTTGGACTTATGCGCAAGCTGTTGTTGACTGTTGTCCAGTTTCGAGGTCAATATTTGCACATTATTGCGAGCTTGCAGTAGATCAGTTTGTAGTTGGTTGATTTGGTCACGGGCCGCA
>JXSN01000060.1 GCA_001276605.1 Achromatium sp. WMS2 | reverse complement strand
GCCGCGTTAGCTTGTGAACCGGAGTGTGGTTGTACATTGGCATAAGCAGCGCCAAATAATGCTTTGGCTCTGTCTATGGCTAGTTGTTCCACTATATCCACATATTCACAACCCCCATAATAGCGCTTATCCGGATATCCCTCCGCATATTTGTTGGTCAATACCGAGCCTTGTGCCTGTAACACCCTGGGACTAGCATAGTTTTCCGATGCAATTAATTCTATGTGTTCCTCTTGGCGTTGTGCTTCGGCCTGGATTGCGGTCCATAGTTGAGGGTCATAATCTGATAATGGCATATTTTTATTAAACATATTTTTAATCAATATTTATGCGGTTGTTAGGTTAGAAAATAATTATATTTTGGTAATTGCTTGGTATGCAACGTAAGTTATTTCAGGAGGAGTTTTATCCCACTAATAAGTTATGGCAAGCTGGGGATGAGGGCCTCTGGTCCATGCTCGCATAGTTTGATCGTTCCTTTGCTCTAGCGTGGTAAGATATTCGGGAACGCTCCAGCATCCTCCATCAATAAAGCGTCTAATCTCAAAACCATACCGTCTGAGCAAATAAGGAGGTTAATTACATTATTTGCTAAGATCGATTTCTGTGTCATTAACATCACCTTTATTGGATGTGCTGATGATAGGTACGGCTTCGGGGCTGATATCTTTGGTAAATTTTAGCCAATTACCGACCGGCGCGTTTGGTGTTGGCTGCGGCATGGGTAGCAAGGGTAACACATCTTGCATAAAATCTATCCACATGCCCAAGGCACTATGGCCTCCCATTTCATCATTGCCTAGGGGGGTAGAGTTATCAAATCCCATCCATGCTACCACTACTATATCAGGACTAAAGCCACAAAACCAGGCATCTTTTACGTCATTACTAGTACCAGTTTTTCCACCTAGATTGGGATTATTGAGAGACAAGGCGCGTTTGCCGGTACCACTCCGAATAACTTCCTGAAGTAAGTCACGTGCCATTTCAGCGGCGGCTGGCTCTAATATTTTTTGAAATTTAGGATCTTTGGGACTATTTGGGGTAGAATTAGATTTTTGCTGCTTTGAATCAGGTGCTGCTGGTGTTATACATTGCGGACAAGCTTGTAAAGGACTAGCTTGATAAATAATTTGACCGTATGGATCTTGAATTTGGGAAATTAGATATGGGTTGATCCTGAATCCACCATTGGCAAAGGTGGCATAGGCGCCTGCCATTTGGAGAGGTGCCGAATAACCGCTACCTAAGGCTAGGGATAAGCCATTAGGTAACTGTTCTGGTCTAAAACCAAATTTAATAGCAAATTGCCGAGTTGGTTCTAACCCAAGGGTTCGCAATAATTGCACGGCTGCCAAATTCCTGGAGTGGGCTAAGGCGGCACGAAGATTTATGGTCCCTAGATATTTACCATCTATGTTGCGAGGACGCCACACTCTGCGGCCTACTCTAACTTCGAGTGGAGAATCATCGATGGTGCTATCCGGTGTCCAACCCTGTGCTAAAGCCGCAGCATATACAAAAGGTTTGAAACTTGATCCTGGTTGTCTGCGGATATCTGCCGCCCGATTGAATTGGCTGCGTTTAAAATCGAAGCCTCCAACCAAGGCCCTGATAGCTCCATCGTTTGGTGATAGGGCTACTAGGGCACCTTCTACCATGGGAATTTGGGCTAACCTTAAATTACCGGCATTATTGCGCATAACCCTAATAATATTGCCAACCTTGAGGATCAAAGTTAGGCGCGCTTGATTGTGACGTGATTTTGCAGGAACTGCCCATTCGGCTTCAGATCGAGTCAAGTCTTCCGTTTTCCCAGCTCCCAAATAGATTTTGGCATTTTGAGCATCCACCGCTAGCACTATACCGGGTTGCAGCCCCTGCACTGGTGGGTACTTGGCTAAAACCTTGTCTAACTTCTCTGTAGTGGCAGTAGCATCCGTAGTTGCCTCAGCTCCTCGATAGCCATGGCGCTGATCATACTCAATTAGCGATTTGGCTAGTGCCTTTTCCGCTAACAGCTGGAGTTGGGAATCTACAGTGGTAATAACATGCATTCCTGAAGTATAAACGTTATCACCATAGACTTTTTGTACTTTACGTCTTGCCATTTCCGCTAGATATGGAGCATTTAACTCTATGGTTGGGGCGACAAGACGTGCCTCTTCGCTAGCGTCAATCGCGGCATCACATTCAGCTTGGGTAATCCAGTGTAATGCTAACATTCGCCTCAGGACATAGGCCCGGCGTATTATGGCATGTCTGGGATGAGTTACTGGGTTATGTATAGACGGAGCTTGTGGAATTCCAGCTAGAGTTGCCATTTGCGCTAAACTTAATTCATTAACTCCTTTACCATAGTAAGTTCTAGCAGCTGCACCTATCCCATAAGCTTGATGGCCAAAAAATATCCTATTCTGATAAAATTCGAATATTTTTTCTTTGGGAAATAGGGTTTCTAAACGCGTGGCTAATACCAGCTCCGAGAGTTTGCGCCGCATACTTTTTTCTGGGGTTAAGAATAGGTTCCGTACTAATTGCATAGTAATCGTACTGCCACCTTGCGAGGGCTCACCAGTGCGTATTACGCTTACAGCCGCTCGCAATAAACCGTGCACATCTACCCCTGTGTGTTCAAAAAACCTGCTGTCTTCAGCTGCCAAGAATGCTTTAACCAGTAACGGTGGTGTTTGAGCATAGCTAATCGGTTCCCGTCGTTGTGCTCCAAATTCCTCCATTAATCTACCATTAGAGTCATATACCCGCAATGGTTGCTGCAAAACAGCTCTAGTTACGGCGGCTTCTTCAGGTAATGTTGGTATTACCCAAAAATAAATTGCTAATGCGCCAAGGGATAATGCTATTACAAGGTTGAGGGCAAAAGAAACTGGCCAGATAATTATGCGTAAAAACCAGCGCACAGTACGCCATAGCCTGGATATACCGCTAGGTGGCTTATAAAATCTGGGTTTTAATGATTGAAATTTATTCAGCGAATTCCAAACCCAGCGTTCCGGTTTTTGCATTGCAGTTGTGTCCTCATCTCTCTAAACGGGTATTTAGGATTTATACACTTACTTTGCTTAATCTCTAACTACCCTGAAACCTACCATGGAAAAACGATCGGTAGCAGACAGGGCCCGGCGCACGGTAATGCGGAGACTATCACTAGGCTTGTTGAAGGCACCACCGCGCACAATGGCCAGATTGCATTTAGCGCTGGCCTTTGCTGGCGTCATGCTTTGCTCACCATCGCAATTTGCTGTCCATTCCATCACATTACCCCCCATATCGTAAAGCCCTAATGGGTTAGCTGCCATGCTGCCAACAGGCGCTGGCCTTTTGTTGTCCCAATGAGTACTGCAATCAAAACAAATCTCTTTACCAGTTGCAAATTCATTTCCCCACCAAAAACGCTCTTCTTTGCCTCCTGCTATTGCGTATTCCCATTCAGCTTCTGTGGGAAGTCTGTAGTTTTTTCCAGTAACTTTAGATAACCACTTGGTATAGGCTACAGCATCATCCCAATTAACGTTGATCACAGGCTGTTGATCGCGCCCCCATCCATTGTCATTGGGGAACGTGCGTTTAGTGGCAGTGGCAAAGGCATCGTATTGGGCGAACGTAACTTCGTATTTTCCCATAAGATATGGAGCAACAGTAACTTTGCGCCTTGGTGTTTCAACTTGAGGAGCGCCATAGCGTCCATTCCCCATGAAGAACTCGCCACCTTCAATTGAAATTAACTGTGGTCCAAAACCGCCTTGCGACAGAGCATCTGCAATTGGTCCAAGTTTTTGATGAGGTTTTTCCAAAACGGTTGTAGTTGACACAATCTCTTTTACTTTGTTGGCTACATCGGTATCAGCAGTACCTGCTTCCCCAGCGCTGAGATTAGGTACAGCAATATCAGTCAAGTTGATTGTTGATTTCCAAGAACCGCTAGCCCACAAAGCAAAAATGGTTAAAACACTTCCCAATACTAATCCTAAACAAGTATATAATATTGCAACCAGGTTGATAGGCCGTTTTCGAGGTTGCTTATCTTGGTCACTTGCTACAAAGGTAAATTCTCCGTCATGTTGTGGTTTAAAGCTAATTCTAGCCTTTTCGGCAAAAGATAGACGAAATTTGGCCTCCGATTCTTTTGCGTGCTGCCGTAATTTTTCAATACGTTGCTCATAGGTTGCCACTTCAGCATTGGCTTGTTTTATCATACCCAATGCGGCCTCTAAGCGCTGGCTCAACTGTTCACGTTCAACCTGTAATCCTAGAGCCTCTTCGCGTTTTTTTGCCAGCGCCGTTTGAGTTTTGGTAAGTGTTTGCCTTAACTCTTTATTTTCTGCAATACGATCATAACTTAAGGCCGAACTTATCCTGTCAAATACTCTGTTAAAACGCTGTTCTAGTGCTTCTCTACTGTCATCAGTCTTATCAATTGTGTCACCAATCGGGTTAGGCTCTATAGCCCCTACTATTTCCTCAAGTTTAGAGAGGAATAATTCCGGAATTAGCTGTAGATCAGCCAATTTATCAGCATGGACACGAGCTATTTCTAAGAGACGATCGTGATCTCGAGTACGTTGTTCTAATTCCTTGCGGACTGCTAATAAGCGCTCTTCTAAAACCATAGACCCTTTCTGTCTTTTGATTGTTGACAAGCCAAACGCAACATCACTATGTGCTGTAGATTCTAGCTCATAATTGTCAAATATACTTGTTGAAATATTGTACATTGCGGCGACATCCTTAAATTCCTAATTTAAACAAAAGGTTAAATTACTTGATATGTTTCTATAAATTTAATCTGGACAATGAAGTTTGGCTATGCAAGCTGCATAATGTAGAATGGACATCAGCAATTTTAGGTATCCAAGGATCGTATGCAATTTTTATGGTGCCGCCTTGCGTCCGAGAGTAGTTATTATGTGGTATTTTTAGCCTAAAATACTGAAATATAGTGTGAACATAAACACAACTCATTATAGTGCATACAAAATTATGTTAATATTTGTGAATTGATTGGCATCGGGCATTACATTTATTCTGCCTCCAACTATTGAGATAGGTATTTTATTAAACAAACCACTTCCAGCCTAATGGCTTATAACCATAAAAGTATTACGCTTTATTATTATTTAACTTATCAATTGGTTCTGTATCAAGACCGAATAAAATTATTCAAATCAATGTAACCTGTGGTATACCTAACTGATGAGGGCTACAAACCAAGCTCAACATTATAATAATGCCATAATCCAATTGAACTTATGTAAAATACCAAACTTCACAAAATAAATGGGTTGCAGAATAGTTAGGGTTAGTCAATCAAGATAAAGGAATGGTCATGCGTGTTCTTGGGATAGAAACATCTTGCGATGAAACAGGAGTGGCTGTTTATTGCGGTGATAACGGGTTGCTAGCCCAAGTTGTGCATAGCCAAGCTCAGTTACACTCTAAATATGGTGGTGTAGTTCCAGAATTAGCCTCCAGAGATCATGTCCGTAACCTGCTGCCACAAGTCCAATTAGTACTCGAACAAGCCAGGCTAACACCACACGCTCTAGATGGAATAGCCTACACTGGAGGCCCTGGTTTAGTTGGTGCCCTAATGGTTGGAGCTACCTTTGGGCGCAGCCTAGCCTGGACTTTAGGCGTACCTGCGCTAGCTGTGCACCACATGGAAGGTCATCTGTTGGCTCCCATGCTGGAATTAAATCAGCCCACGTTTCCATTTTTGGCACTGCTGGTTTCCGGAGGCCATACCCAGTTAATTGAGGTAACAAAAATAGGACATTATAAACTGCTGGGGGAATCCTTGGATGATGCTGCTGGAGAGGCATTCGACAAAACTGCAAAACTTTTGGGACTTGCATATCCAGGTGGCCCAAAACTTGCGTCACTTGCACTTTCCGGAGATCCAAAACGCTTTTGTTTCCCCCGTCCCATGCTTGATCGGCCAGGTTTGCAATTTAGTTTTAGTGGCTTAAAAACCTTTGCCTTAAATACTGTTTTGGCACATACTCCGCTAGATGATCAAACCAAAGCCGATATAGCTCGAGCCTTTGAAGATGCTATGGTAGAAACTTTGGTTACAAAATGCCAGCGTGCCATCAATCTTACCAATCTGAAAACACTAGTCCTAGCCGGCGGGGTTAGTGCCAATCAACACTTACGCTTGGCCATGGAAAAAATGGCAATCCAAGAGCATGGCCAGGTATACTATCCGCGCCCTCACCTATGTACAGACAATGGGGCCATGATCGCTTATGCTGGTTATCAAAGGCTGCGTGCTGGCCAACAAGATCCGTTAGCAATAAGAGTCCACGCACGTTGGGATATGACCAAATTACCCGCTATCACACAATCCGATAGCGATGTAAAAATATGGAAAACATAAAGTTTAAATATTTACCAAAAAACTGAAATCACAAGCAATTACCTTTGATATATTTCCCCGTTCATGCATACGCGACATAATGTGTTTCTAATAGGGCCTATGGGAGCAGGTAAAACCACCATAGGTCGCCAGTTGGCAGCGGCGCTTAGTTTTGAATTTGCAGACAGTGACCATGTAATCCAAAAACGTACCGGTGTGGATATTCCTACTATATTTGCTTTTGAGGGTGAATCTGGATTCCGTCAACGTGAATCTCAAATAATAGACGAACTAACACAGCTCCAGAACCTGGTATTAGCAACCGGTGGTGGTAGTGTATTGCTTGCTGAAAACCGCCGTGTTCTAACCGCACGTGGCTTTGTAATCTATTTGTACTGTAGCCCCGAGCAGCAACATGAACGCACCGGTCGTGACCGCAATAGGCCTTTACTGAAGGCATCTGACCCGGCCGTTAATCCGCTGGATAGATTACGTCAATTGGCAGCAGAACGCGATCCCTTATACCAACAAATCGCCGACCTAACAGTAACCACTGAAAAACGCGCAGTACCATCGGTAGTAAGGGAAATATTACGCTATTTCGAACGTGAATGGAACGAATAAGTGATAATACATGCAAAAAATACACGCAATATTACAGCTTGATCTAGGAACACGCAGTTACCCAATATACATTGGCCAGGATCTGTTAGCCAATGGGGATATTATACGCAAACACCTGGTCTCTTCCCAGGTTTTAATAGTTACTAATACCACAGTAGCCCCCTTATACCTCAATCAAATACAGGCAGCCCTTGCTGGTTTGAAGGTACATACAATAATATTGCCTGATGGCGAACAACACAAAGATATTACCAACTGGCACCTTATACTTGATAATTTACTAACTAATAGACTAAACCGCAACTGCACCCTTATAGCCCTAGGCGGTGGTGTGATTGGCGATATCACCGGCTTCGCTGCCGCGTGCTATCAACGCGGAGTAGCTTTCATCCAAATTCCTACTACCCTGTTAGCCCAGGTAGATGCCTCCGTAGGTGGCAAAACGGCTATCAATCATGCCCTGGGTAAGAATATGATTGGTGCCTTTCATCAACCCAAATGTGTAATAATAGATACCAATACCCTAAACACCCTACCAGAGCGTGAGTTAATATCTGGGGTTGCTGAAGTTATCAAGTATGGACTCATTCACCACCGAGATTTTTTTTACTGGTTACACGGTAATATCCAGAAATTGCTAGCTAAAGACCCTAATGTCCTAGCTTACGTAATAGAAAGTTCCTGTCGCAGCAAGGCCAAAATAGTCAGTAATGACGAACAAGAAGCCGGTCAACGTGCCCTTTTGAACCTAGGACACACCTTCGGACATGCCATAGAAACCGGAACCGGTTATGGCCAATGGCTGCACGGAGAGGCTATTGCAGTTGGAATCTGCATGGCAGCTAACCTTTCCCACCAAATTGGCTGGTTAAGCAAATCCGAACTAGACCAAATTACCGTGCTGATGACTACCGCAAAATTGCCCACAGTGCCGCCTCAAGGACTATCTGCCACAAAAATTAAAGAATTAATGGCCATTGATAAAAAAGTTTTAGATAATAAACTTAGGTTGGTATTACTAAAAGAGATTGGTCAAGCCATAGTAACTGACGATTTTGACCCGATCATCTTAGATAGGATGCTCCATGAATACACGTCCGTCAATATTTGAATTAGGCATTACTAGCCGCGAAACCTGGATCGAGGACCGTATTCCCGACCCGTCTTTGTTTTTACCCTGGCCAACTCAAGACCAGCTCATCAAAACCATAAAAGACTCCATAGAAAATACAACAGATCCAGTACTCATAATAGGTCCCCAAGGAATTGGAAAAACTACACTAGTATATCGCCTGCAAGCCGTAGCCCACAGCCAGGATCAATGGTTACTGTGCCGCATTGATGCTAATCCAATGTTGCATCAGGACCAGCTATTTCAACGACTTGCGCGTAGAGTGGGCCTAAACTCTGAAGTCATAAATGACACCGACGATGCTTTAGAACGTCCTGGCTACGACGGCAGCAAGTATAGCACTTTTAGTACTGCTGAACCCAACGGTACTAACCTACCAATTCCCTTAGGTGAACAAAGCCTGGCCGACAATCTACATCATGAATTTAGCAAACTACGTTTGCAAGGCCGTTTACCGGTAGTAATAGTGGACGATGCCGAACAATTACCACCTAAAACGTTAAAATCGCTACTTGAATTGCATAAACGCACAGTAGAAGATTTATCCCCATTTGCCTTAATCCTGCTAGCAGAACCTGCTATCGATTTTGTTATCAGCAATGTACAGCTAGATACCAAGCTAGAATTAAACTTTCACCGCATAGTGGCTCCAACATTGCAGATAGAGCAAATATCGGAATATCTAGCCCACATGTGCCGCTTAGAAGGTAGTAAAAAACCACGCTTAATTCAGAGTCAACTAGACAACCTCTATGCTGAATCCAATGGAATACCTGGGCAAATAAACAACTTATTTAAAAGCTTATTGCGTGAAGATGTTACATATGCCCAGCAAAATACAAACTCCGGGAAAACTTGGTTATTCTATACTGTTAGTGGTTTAATAATAACAACTATAGCATATGCAACCCTAATAGCACTAAAATTTCCGGTTCCATATTCCGAACCGATAATTACCACTGTTAATCAGTGGCTAAGTAAGGATACCACGGAAGATAACAATGACAACTCCACCAATGGTTGGGTAACGCAAACCCTACCTTTACCCGACCTTAAAATTAAACCTTTAGATCCAACTAAAGTAGGTAATAATCAACAACCAGCTTTCAATCCCAACCATTCCGATAATCATACCGGAATAAATCAAAACCAACCATCAATCACAGATAATCCTGGGGTTAATAGCACTACACATGATAAAACAACATCAAATACAAACACTACGGAGGTTAAGGACAATAATTGGGTCTTAAAACAAGACGATAGTGCGTACACTATCCAGCTTATTGCTGCAACTAACGCCGATGGCGCACAACGATATATAAATCAAAATGATATCTCAGATCAAGCATTTTATATCGAAGTACCACGCAGCAATGGACGCGTGTATTTTGTGATGTATGGTACCTACCCAACCCGTACTGAGGCCAATGCCGCTATTGGCAAATTACCCCTAAGTCTACGCAAAAGAAAACCCTATCCCCGCAGCTTTAGTAAAATAAAGCCTGAAATCCAAGGCCACAATTAACGATAAAACCTAAAAAGTAACACAAGGTATTGAAATGAATGGTATGTTACCTGAAAAACAGGGTCTGTACGATCCTCGTAATGAACATGATGCCTGTGGCGTTGGATTCGTTGCTGACATAAACAATCGCAAAAGCCACCGCATCATACAAGACGGGTTAAAACTCTTACAACGCCTTATCCACCGTGGTGCTGTAGGAGCTGACCCGAAGACGGGAGATGGTGCCGGAATTTTAGTGCAAATTCCAGACCAATTTTTTCGAAATGTCCTAGATTTTACACTACCTCCAGCTGGTGAATACGCCGTAGGACACATCTTTTTACCACAGGAAGCCACGGCCCGTTCCCAACTCGAAGAGCTAATTAATAAACACATTAATAGCCGCAACCTACAAGTATTAGGCTGGCGCGATGTACCAGTGGATAATCGCGATTTGGGTGCCAGCATTCTGTTAACTGAACCTAAGATCCGGCAGATATTCATAGGAACCACCAATACCTATCCAGATCAAGACAGCTTTGAACGTGCCCTATTTGTCGTACGTAAACAAATGGACAACCGCGCCCGCGCCGCCGGATTCAAAGTCACAGATTATTATGTTACCTCCCTATCCTCTCGAACCCTAACCTACAAAGGTCAACTACTAGCGCAACAAGTCGGTGGCTATTATTTAGACCTCCAAGACCCAAATTTTACCTCTGCTCTCGCCCTGGTACACCAACGCTTTTCCACCAACACCTTCCCCACCTGGAATTTAGCCCATCCATTTCGGATGATTTGTCATAATGGAGAAATAAACACCCTCCGTGGTAACGTCAACTGGATGGCTGCAAGACGCCATGCCATGCGCTCCGAAATATTGGGAGACACACTAAATGATATTTGGCCACTAATACCAGAAAATCAGTCTGATTCTGCCTGTTTCGATAACGCACTGGAACTATTAGTCCGCGGTGGATACTCACTGGCACACGCTGTAATGATGTTAATCCCAGAAGCCTGGGGTGGCAACAAACTAATGGACCACCAGCGCCGTGCCTTCTATGAATACCACGCCGCCCTCATGGAACCCTGGGACGGACCAGCTGCTGTAGCCTTTACTGACGGACTTCAAATTGGCGCCACCCTAGATCGCAACGGCCTTAGACCAGCACGTTACCTAATAACCAAGGACAACCAAGTAATTCTAGCCTCAGAGATGGGAGTGCTAGACATACCAGAAGCCAATATAGTGAAAAAATGGCGTTTGCAACCTGGCAAAATGCTCCTGATAGATTTGGAACAACACCGTATTATTGATGATGCCGAACTAAAAGCAACCATTGCCACACGTTACCCATATCAGGAATGGTTAGACCGCACCGAAATTCACCTCAATCAATTACCTACCAACGTGGCCCCCATGGCCCCGGATGCGGAAACCCTACTAAATGCCCAACAGGCGTTCGGCTATACCCAAGAGGACATCAAGTTTATCCTCAAACCTATGGTTATCAATGGCCAAGAACCCATAGGCTCCATGGGCGCGGATAACCCTCTATCAGTCTTATCCAACCGTCCCAAACACCTATCTACCTATTTCAAGCAAAATTTTGCCCAGGTAACCAACCCCCCC
>JXSN01000585.1 GCA_001276605.1 Achromatium sp. WMS2 | reverse complement strand
GCATATTTACCCGCAGCAGTGCCTTTACCACCACTGATTATGGCCCCGGCATGTCCCATCCGTTTACCCGGTGGCGCTGTTACCCCAGCGATATAGGCTACGACGGGCTTGGTGACATGAGCCTTGATGAAATCAGCCGCCTCTTCTTCAGCCGTGCCTCCAATCTCTCCCACCATTACTACACCGGCAAGCAGGGAACTTTCCACAGCGAACAAGCCATTGCTTACGGTACCAATTTGGTTGGTGGAGTGACGCCTGGCAAAGGTGGTCAACAGCACCTAGAGCGCCCAGTTTTTAACACGGTACATGATGCCGTGCACGAAGCGGGGGCTAATGCGACTATGATCTACGTTCCAGCCCAATTTGCCGCGGATGCCATCCTAGAGGCGGCGGATGCAGGCATCAAGGTCATTGTGTGTATAACCGAGGGCATTCCCGTACTGGACATGATCAAAGTGCGGGCTGAATTAGCAGGTAGTGACGCAGTTCTAATCGGTCCTAACTGTCCTGGAATTATTACACCGGGTGAATGTAAGATAGGAATCATGCCGGGTCATATTCATACCCCCGGCAAAGTTGGAATTATTTCCCGTTCCGGAACTTTAACCTATGAGTGTGTATTTCAGACCACTCAAGTTGGATTAGGTCAAAGTACCTGCATTGGCATCGGTGGTGATCCAATTCAAGGGATGAATTTTGTTGATTGTTTAACCCGGTTCCAAGCTGATCCCGATACCGCCGGCGTAGTAATGGTGGGAGAGATTGGAGGCACGGCTGAAGAAGAGGCGGCTGATTTCATCAAGGCTCATGTCACCAAGCCCGTCGTAGCCTATATCGCTGGGGTAACAGCGCCACCGGGTAAACGGATGGGACATGCCGGGGCCATAATCAGTGGTGGTAAAGGCACTGCTGCGGGTAAATATGC
>JXSN01000584.1 GCA_001276605.1 Achromatium sp. WMS2 | reverse complement strand
TGTTGACCTATGATACCTATCGCAATGCGGTAGCGGATACGGCTTTGCCTGTGGATGAGGTGGTAAACAGGTTAAATGATTCCAAGGCCCAGCATAAGTTGATATGGATTGATGCCTGTCGAACGCAGAAGGATAAGACAGGTAATATCCCGGGGTTTCGTCCTCAAGATGCTAGCGGGTTGATGGTTTTATTTTCTAGCGCTGTGGGCAGCCCTAGCTATGAGGATGATGAGTTGCAAGCAGGGATATTCAGTCATTATCTGCTAAAGGGTTTGACTGGGGCTGGGGGTCAGACCACCGATCAGGATGGGTGGCGGATGGGGCGCTGCTGCGGACCTTAAATGGCCATTCAAGTGCTGTAATCTCTGTAGCCTTCAGCCCGGATGGCGCGAGTTTAGCCTCTGGTAGTAATGATGACAGCATCAAATTGTGGCGGGTGGCGGATGGGGCATTACTGCGAACCTTAACTGGCCATACAAGTGATGTAGAATTTGTAGCCTTCAGCCCCGATGGCTTGAGTTTAGCCTCTGGTAGTTATGATGATAGCATCAAATTATGGCGAGTGGCGGGTGGGGTCCCCGTTTAGTTTCGCCGTAAAACCCCCTCCGCCACTCCCCCTTATTTTTTGGTTTTTTCATCACTTCTCGCGGCGCGCGTCGTGCCCTCGGGGCTTGAAGCTCTCTATTTTTCACCACTTGTTTCGCCCCCCTGTCCCCTTCCCCCCTCTGTCTTTCCCCGTGGTGGGGCGGGGGCCCCATCCTAGTGTGTATAATTTGGCACCCTCCCCCCATGTTCCCCTCCTCCTCCCCTCTTTTAGTACTAATCCCACCATCAATGTGTGCCCTGTTAGGTTTCGCATTTCCCCCCCACCCCCCCCCCGCCACAATTTGATGCTGTGACTTCCCAATATCAAAACTACGCTTAAT
>JXSN01000583.1 GCA_001276605.1 Achromatium sp. WMS2 | reverse complement strand
TTTTAGTAGGTGAAACTTTGATGCGGGCCGCAGATCCAGGGTTGCGCTTAGCGGAACTATTTGGTTTGGAAAACTAAAATTTAAATCGAGGTTCTTGGTATACCTTGGTTTTGGGAGGTATTTAGGACCGGGATTATGTGCTATTTCCATCCATATACGGCGTCAGCTGCTTTAGTGGTAGGAGATGTAGGAGCGTCCTAGACTGCGTTTCAGCGCTTGAGTATGGGAACCATCAATCAACATAGAATATTTGATATCCTGATTAAAATTAAGTAATTAGCAGTTATTATAGTTAGTGATAGATGTTATTAGTTTTACTATTAAAAATATGCTAGTTTATGTCTATCACCCTACGTAATTCCAATATAATAATTGCCAGATCAGACTTAGCTGATGTCAGGAATTGTTTAACTTGGTTATTCTGGTTGGCCCCTAAATGTAGCTGGTCGAAAAATGAATGCAAGTAAATAAAGGTACTTAGGCCTAAAAAAGATTTGGAAAAAGCAAAATTTACTACTTTTTAGTATCAACTTGAAGTAAGCTCATAATCATCAACATTTATAAATGCAGTAATTCCGGCTGCCGCATTTTGCAATCATTAAAGTTAGACTACGCGGAGACATTGTGACTAGCTTCAGCAAATTATTTCAGGATGCCAACCTTTACATTCCAGGTGGTGTCAATTCTCCAGTGCGGGCATTTCGAGGCGTTGGCGGCGACCCTATTTTTATTCAACGCGGTAGTGGTCCCTACCACTAAAGCAGCTGACGCCGTATATGGATGGAAATAGCACATAATCCCGGTCCTAAATACCTCCCAAAACCAAGGTATACCAAGAACCTCGATTTAAATTTTAGTTTTCCAAACCAAATAGTTCCGCTAAGCGCAACCCTGGATCTGCGGCCCGCATCAAAGTTTCACCTACTAAAA
>JXSN01000582.1 GCA_001276605.1 Achromatium sp. WMS2 | reverse complement strand
TAGGACTTACGCAAAATATCCCTAATGGGTTAAAATAGGCTAGTTAATCACCTGGTTAAAAACTGGTAACAATAGTTGTGAAGAAAACGGTAACACGCCTCGATTACTGTCAGTATCTACTGGTTAGCCAAATTAACTATACGCTAACCAACTTTGCTGACCACTGTGCTTCATTCAGCCACGATGCCATCAACCGTTACCTACGCAGAGAACGGATAACTCCAAGACTTGTTTGGGACAACGTGCGCAGCCAAGTAGTGCCAACACCCAAAGGCTACTTGATTTTTGATGATACGGTATTAAATAAGGGTTATTCGCATAAAATTGAGTTAGTACGAAGACAATGGAGCGGCAACGAAAAGGCCATAATCAAAGGTATTGGTATAGTTACTTGCGTCTATGTTAATCCAGATACTGATGAATTTTGGCTCATTGATTTTCGTTTTTATGATCCTGATGGCGATGGAAAATCCAAACTCGACCATGTTTATGAGATGCTTTCTAACGTCGTGTATCATAAGCTATTACCTTTTCATGCTGTTTTGATGGATACATGGTACGCCACCAAGAGTACCATTCAATACATCGAGTCCCTGGGAAAAGTTTACTACTGTCCGCTTAAAAGCAACCGATTGGTCGATGATTCTGGTGGTGTTCAAAAATACCGACGCATGGATTCTCTTGAGTGGAGCAAAAATGAGCTGGATCGTGGAAAAATAATTAAAATTAGAGGTTTTCAAAAAAATCATAAGGTGCGTCTATTCCGGGTTGAGGTGTCTACACACCGCACGGATTGGGTTATAACTAACGACCCAGCTCAGGATTCTACAGTGGCAACACAAGATGTGTGTGGCTTCCGTTGGAAAATTGAGCAGTTGCACCGTGAAGGCAAACAATTGACAGGTATGGAACGTTGTCAATGTCGCAATGCC
>JXSN01000581.1 GCA_001276605.1 Achromatium sp. WMS2 | reverse complement strand
CGATATCGGGCATTATGAGGTTATTGATGGTATATTTGCATATTATGCAGCAGTAGAGGCTAGTATAATTGGTCCTTCTGATTGCAAGTTAGTAACTGCCTATATAATTGGGCAGGGTCAAGATCGACTAATAGCCGATCAGATTAAACTCTTCAGACCACAGGTTTATCAAGTAATGAATTGCAGGTTCTGGTGTCGTTGCGAACTCTGGCTGATTTTCATCATCAATTTCTAATGACCTAGCCGTATCCCTGGGTGACTCGGTAGCTGGAGTCCTTCCAATATAATGCTTCTTTTTCCAGCTTGCAAATAACTTTTTGTAATTCCCAGAGGCAAAGCCCTTCCCTTGTAGTTGATTCAAACAGTCGTCCTTGGATTGAAAGGGATTAGCGCGGCTATGTTCCAACACAACATCGAGCGTTTCGTAGGAAATTCCTGACTTTAGAGCTAATATCTCGCGACGAGTTGCAGCATTAAGAAAATCAATAAATGCTGCCTCCGAACTTGGTAAACCAGATGTGGTAACTCCTCGCCTTTGACTAGTACGGGTAGTGCTTGGAGCTGGTGGCGCTTCGTTATGTTCAACTGTTTGCACCACCGTTGTTGCAACAGTTGACATATCTGGTTCAACTTTGGTCTCAAGCTGGTCAATCATCTTTTGCATGTCACCAAGGGTCGACCTCATGTCTTCTACCATACGTAGTAAAACCCCGGCTATTGGTTCAATAGGCTGACTGCCTTGTTTTTCTGAATTCATTACTTGATAAACCTGTGGTCTGAAGAGTTTAATCTGATCGGCTATTAGTCGATCTTGACCCTGCCCAATTATATAGGCAGTTACTAACTTGCAATCAGAAGGACCAATTATACTAGCCTCTACTGCTGCATAATATGCAAATATACCATCAATAACCTCATAATGCCCGATATCG
>JXSN01000580.1 GCA_001276605.1 Achromatium sp. WMS2 | reverse complement strand
TGCGCCCTGGCCTTTGCTTCTTATCGCGTAAATCAAAATTGCCAAAACCAGACAGCTTTACCTGCTGGCCATCTTCCAAAGACACGCGAATTCGCTCAAAAAACAGTTCTACCATATCCTTGGATTCGCGCTTGTTCAATCCGAGCTTATCAAATAAATGCTCGGCTATGTCAGCTTTAGTCAAGGTATTTAAAGCCATGGTCATTATGCTCTTAAAATTGCTCCAAAACTATCCTGAAGGTTACGCAAGACATCGGATACTGCCGAATTAATCTCCGCATCCCCTAAAGTATGGTCCAAACCATGCAGGATTAGGCCTATTGCTAGACTTCTCTTAGCAGGATCCAAACCTTTATCGTATACGTCAAACAGTAGAACATCTTGTAAAATTTCTTGCCGCTGTGCTTTAATACAATCTAATACCTTGGAACTGCTAATATTTTTATCTATTATTATAGCAATATCCCGGCGCAACGGTAGAAACTTAGATAGTGGTTGAAAAACTGGCAGTGTACCACGTGCCAGGGCGGAAATATTTAGTTCAAAAGCCAAAGTCTCAGTCGGTAAATCCAGTTGTTTTTGAACCTCAGGATGTATTGCTCCTAACCAGCCAACTGGTTGATCGTTACACAAAATTTTGGCAGTTTTTCCAGGGTGCAGCGCTGGATGCTCGGCAGCAACAAAAACTACAGCGCCCAACCTATGTAGACCTAAGGCTTCTACATCACCCTTCGCATCGAAAAAATCAACCAACTGTGATTTAATACCCCATTGCTCCGGCGTTAAAGTACCAGTTATTACACCAGCTAATAACACCCCTTGATGTAACGAGGCTCCATCTTGGCTAAAACCTAGCCCAGACTCAAAGATGCGAATCCTGTTTTGTTGCAAACATTGATTATGGCGCACCGCAAGTAACAATCCAGGCCATAGACC
>JXSN01000579.1 GCA_001276605.1 Achromatium sp. WMS2 | reverse complement strand
TAGTTGCTAATCAAGATGGCAATGCGAATTATAACGCAGCCTCTTGGATGCCAATCCTAACCACGGTGCATAAAGCCAACCAAACCATTACCTTTGGAACCGCTCCCAGCCTCACTTACTTGGGTTCCAGCGGCACCCTCAGTGCCACCGCCAGTTCAAATCTACCAGTTAGCTTTGGAACTACCACCCCCGCAGTGTGCACCGTATCTGGAACTACTGTTACTCCAGTCGCTGCCGGTACCTGTACCATAACCGCAGATCAAGCGGGAAATGCTAACTATAACGCAGCACCTCAGGTAACCCAAACTATCACCATAGCCAACACTATAGCTAAAGACGACCAAACTATAAGTTTTGGATCAGAACCCAGCCTTACTTACTTGGGTTCCAGCGGCACCCTCAATGCCACCGCCAGCTCAGGTCTAGCAGTAACCTTTACCTCCAACTCGTTGGGTATTTGCACCGTATCAGGCACCACTGTCACCCCCATAACTGCGGGTGTGTGCGTGGTTACTGCCACCCAATCTGGTAATAATAGTTATAATCCTGCACCTCCAGTGCAACACCACATCACGGTGAATAAAGCCGATCAAACTATAAATACTGGTACGGAACCAGATTTATATTACAATGGCGCACCTGTAACCGTTAATGCCACAGCCAGCTCTGGATTACCGGTAGTATTTACCTCACTTACTAACGAAACTTGCCTTGCCTACGCCACTACCGTAGTTCCAATAGAGGTTGGCACCTGCTTTATAGTTGCTAATCAAGATGGCAATGCGAATTATAACGCAGCCTCTTGGATGCCAATCCTAACCACGGTGCATAAAGCCAACCAAACCATTACCTTTGGAACCGCTCCCAGCCTCACTTACTTGGGTTCCAGCGGCACCCTCAGTGCCACCGCCAGTTCAAATCTACCAGTTAGCTTTGGAACT
>JXSN01000578.1 GCA_001276605.1 Achromatium sp. WMS2 | reverse complement strand
TTTTTTACTGCCTCCGGTAAAACTGATTTTAGCCAACGCCTAATTGTTAGTACCACGGACAATTGGTCAGAACATGCCGAGCAAGCGTTAAATAATCAACAACCGCCGGTAATTAGGATCACCTTACATGATTTGGAAGCCAGTAAAATCGACTGGTCCCAATATCAACCCCAGGAGCCGCCGGTGTTACTGGCGCGGAAACAATTGCGGCCCCATCAACAAGATGCGGTACAGGCCGTGTTAGCCGGGTTA
The DNA here is from genome assembly GCA_001276605.1 of Achromatium sp. WMS2. Lineage (GTDB taxonomy): Bacteria > Pseudomonadota > Gammaproteobacteria > Chromatiales > Chromatiaceae > WMS2. The sequence goes on along the minus strand of JXSN01000578.1, from coordinate 694 downwards.
AAAGTCGCAGCTCGGGGCAAACTGATCATGGCTTGTGGCACCGGTAAAACCTTTACCAGCTTAAAAATTGCCGAACAATTAGTCGGAGTCGGTGGGATAGTAGCATTTATGGTGCCAAGTTTGGCCTTATTGTCGCAAACTTTGACCGAATGGACTCAGGAAAGCGCCCTCCCATTGCACAGTTTTGCGGTATGTTCGGATGCGGAGGTTGGAAAAAGTAAGAGAAGTAAGCAAGATGCAGCGGATGAATTGGTAACTTATGTGCATGAGTTGCGTTATCCGGCGACTACGGAGGCTAAAAATTTAGCGAATGCAATATTGCAGCGCCGGGATTTGCAGCATCTAACAGTAATTTTTAGTACTTATCAATCGATTGCGGTATTACATCAAGCCCAGCAAAAGTTTGGGTTACCCGGGTTGGATTTAATTATTTGTGATGAGGCGCATCGGACTACCGGGGTAACATTTGCGGATACGGCGGAGAGTAATTTTGTCCGGGTGCACAATCAAGAGTATGTGCAGGCTAACAAGCGCTTGTATATGACTGCCACGCCACGGATTTATGGCAATTTGGCCAAGGCTAAGGCGGAAAAAGATAATATTGTGCTATGTTCCATGGATGACGTGAGTTTATATGGAGAGGTGTTGCATACGTTAAATTTTTCGAATGCGGTGCGCTTGAAGTTGTTGGTGG
>JXSN01000577.1 GCA_001276605.1 Achromatium sp. WMS2 | reverse complement strand
TGATAGCTTGAAACTACCTGGCTAGCCCGTAGGGCGGGAGAAACGCAGTGGATCCCGCCGCGTGTAGCCTAGCCCGTAGGGTGCAATAACCAACGGGCATTGCACCATATTGCTTTAGGTACGCGATGCGTACTACCTAGCTTGAAACTTGAAACGGTACGCGATGCGTACCCTACCTAGCTTGAAACGGTACGCGATGCGTACCCTACCTAGCTCCAGCGTCCCCACCACACCTCCACAGAAAAGCTTGTATTTATACCATGATAGCTTGAAACGGTACGCGATGCGTACTACCTAGCTTGAAACTTGAAACGGTACGCGATGCGTGCCCTACCTGGCTCCAGCGTCCCCACCACACCTCCACAAAAAAGCTTGCATTTATACCATGATAGTTTAAAATACTCTTTTGATCATTCCCATACTCCACCTAGAAATCCATATAATCCCACCCGGATAACCAGGAATCCACCATGTCTGCACTACGCAAACTATTAACCACTTTACGCCACCAAGCCGCTAATATGCGCGAACAAGGCACCTATTTCGAACAACTAACCTTAATCTACTTACAACATGAACCCTATTACCAAAACTTATACGCACAAGTATGGACTTATCCAGACTGGGCCAGAGCACAAGGCTTAGATGCCCGGGATGTGGGGATTGATCTAGTTGCCCAAACCCGGGGCGATCAAAAATTACACGCCATTCAATGTAAATTTTACGCCGCAGATTATAAATTACAAAAATCTGATATTGATAGCTTTTTTTACTGCCTCCGGTAAAACTGATTTTAGCCAACGCCTAATTGTTAGTACCACGGACAATTGGTCAGAACATGCCGAGCAAGCGTTAAATAATCAACAACCGCCGGTAATTAGGATCACCTTACATGATTTGGAAGCCAGTAAAATCGACTGGTCCCAATATCAACCCCAGGAGCCGCC
>JXSN01000576.1 GCA_001276605.1 Achromatium sp. WMS2 | reverse complement strand
ATCACAACATATAGTAAAATTAGATATTCCAGTCATGATCATTAGTGCAATTTTACTATTTTTTATCAGTTCGGACGGTACGATTAGCCGAATTGACGGAATAATACTTTTTAGTGGCATGATTGCTTATACAGTATTTTTGATCTACGAAAGTAGGAATGCTGAACCACCAGTCCAAGAAGTTTTTGCATCCAAATACCAGAATAAACAACCTAGCTATCAATATGCTATATTGTTCAATATTGGATTGATTATATTAGGATTGGTGCTGTTGATGTTGGGATCTGAATGGCTAATTTCAGGAGCAACAACCATCGCCAAAGCCTTAGGCCTCAGTGAATTGATCATAGGTTTGACGATAGTAGCAATAGGTACATCCCTTCCAGAAGCCGCCACCTCAATAATTGCCTGTATTCGCAGTGAAAGCAGTATAGCTGTAGGCAATGTTATAGGTAGCAATATATTTAATATTTTGGCAGTAATGGGTTTGGTTGGGATAGTGTCTCCTACAGGTCTAGCAGTCTCTACGGCCACTCAAAATTTCGATTTACCGGTAGTTATTGCCACATCTATAGTATGTTTACCAATTTTATTTACTGGCTTTGCTATCCATCGATGGGAAGGTGGACTATTTTTAAGCTATTATGTTGCATACACTATGCATCTTTTTTTATTAGCCGCTGACAGCACTATGCTGCAAACTTTTGATTTGGCGTTGGGGGTGGTATTACCATTTACTATCTTGATTATAGTTATGTCATTGCTACGTGCTCTTAGAAACATGGCGTTTAGTGATTAGCTATTTGTACCACATATACTCTTGATTGGGATTGTGTTTTAACACTTAAGTCTAGGATTGTATGGCAACTTATGACTATGTGGTATGTAAGCTGCTGCGGTGGTGGGAGACGCCGGAGCGTCTCCAGATGCGTTTCCCCCCTCGAAAG
>JXSN01000059.1 GCA_001276605.1 Achromatium sp. WMS2 | reverse complement strand
AGCAAAGATGGATTGTTATATACTCACCAAAAGCCAACCAGCGTGCCCAAAAATCTGTCAACAAGAAAATATTTGATATTACCAGCAAAGAGCAAAAGAGTTTTTATTCCATTTGCAAACAATCATTTGCCTGCGAAGCAGATGCTCGTCAAGTTGCTAAAAAATTTGCAGAAACTCTGCAAACGACAACGATTAACGATATGCAGATTACCATAATCGGTCGTTTTAATCGCAAAGGACGACCAACTCAAGATCGTCAGGCGGATTACTACACTTATCACATTACGGGAAACATAGCATCTACAATAGCATATAGAAACAATATGTTACGGCGTAAAGGTTGCTTTATTATAGCCACAAATCAGTTGGATTACAGTGCGATTACAGACAGCGAAGTAATCGAAATCTACACCAAAGATCAGCAAAAAGTCGAACGTGGCTTCCGTTTTCTCAAAGACCCGATGTTCATGGTATCGACCCTGTTTTTAAAATCACCAAAGCGCATTATGGCACTGATGATGGTGATGACTTTGTGCCTGTTAGTGTACTCAGCACTAGAACTTCGTATTCGACGCGTGCTGCAAGCGAATAAAGCTACTTTTGTAGATCAAAAAGTTAAACCTACCTCCAAGCCAACAGCAAGATGGGTATTCCAATTTTTTGCTGGAATTCATATAATTATAGTTGGGAGAAAGAGAGAAAATATTTCAAATATCAACAAGATTCAACTGATACTACTAGAACTTCTTGGGAAACACTATCAGGAATTATATTCCGGAACTGGATAGGACATGCGGAATGTCGGCCATAAGGTTTTCATAATCAAAATATTAGCTAGTGAGTACCTATCTAGTCTTAATTATTGATAGTTAGATAAAAATGCATGTACCAACTTGCACGCTGAAGTAAAAATTTCCTGATCTTCGTCATATAACCAATTGATATTTAACTCAGTACGCAACCAGGTCATTTGACGTTTAGCCAAACCTCTGGTAGCAGTTATGGCCTTTTCTATCATGGTATTGCGGTCCATATTTCCATTTAGGTAATCAATAACCTGTCTATAACCAACACAACGGGCCGCAGGCACACTTGGAGATAGGCAATTATCAGCTAGCAACGTTGCTATTTCCTGTTCTAGACCTTGCTCCAGCATGGAGTGAAAACGGGTAGCAAGACGAGCTCTTAATAATTCTCGAGATTTAGGAACACGTCCCAAAATCAAGATGGGATAAGGACAAGCATCCATAACAGGCCCTTGTAGGTGTGCAGATAAAGTAATATTAGTTAAATGCCATACTTCTAAAGCCCGTTGGATACGTTGACTATCGTTGGGATGTATGCGAGCTGCGGCCGTTGGATCTATTTTAGCTAATTTTGCGTGCATTGCTCGCCAACCTTGCTGTGCCGCCTGATATTCCAATTTAGAACGTAGTTCTGGATTGGCATTAGGTAGTTTTGACAAACCATAACGCAATGCCCTAAAATATAGGTTAGTACCACCAACCAACAGGGGGATTTTAGTCTCAGCATGCAAACTGGCGATGTTGTGCAAAGCATCAGTGCGGAATTCAGCTGCTGAATAACTCTCCATCGGATCCCGAATATTTATGAGATGATGCGTGGCTAATGCCAGTAGTTCGGGACTAGGTTTGGCAGTTCCTATATCCAAACCACGATATATTTGGGCTGAATCAACACTTATTATTTCCAATGGAAAACGCTGTACCAAGTGTACGGCAAGCTCAGTTTTACCTGACCCCGTTGGTCCCATAAGAAAAATTATTGGCAAGGTTTTATGAGTTGCTGGCAGCATCAACAGGTATATAGTTAATATTTAAAATTGTAAAGTTGGTAATATTACAAAATATGTGAATAAATCTTCATATTATCCATCTGTAGTAATACAATAAACATGCCATTATGATTATTTGATATAAAATTTGTAATCAGCAATTTGATGACATGGAAGTTGAGCAGCGATAGTTGGAGTATCCAAACTTAGCTGCAAGGCTGTAAGTGTACCGCCCCACAGACAGCCGGTATCGATCGCCCAAGTATTGTAACTGGCGTTAAATCCAAGTGTAGACCAGTGGCCAAATATGATACGTTGATCAGCGGTGGCACGCCCTGGTACCTCAAACCATGGTTTTAAACCAGATTTTTGAGTACCTGGCGGGCCTTTTTCCTTTAAACCTAGTGAACCATCGGGTGCGCAATATCTTAGCCTGGTGAAACAGTTAATAGTACAGCGTAACCGTTCGATGCCAGTTAGTGAATCAGTGCAGTTTGCCGGGTGATTGCCGTATAGATCTTGCATAAGTTCATTAAAACCATGCCCTCGTAATACACCTTCAACCTCTTGGGCACGAGACTTAGCCGTTGCTAAATCCCATTGTGGCGGTAAACCAGCATGTATCAGCACGTAGTTTTGCACGGTATCATAATGCATTAAGGGACGATACCGAAGCCAAGTTATTAAATCAGCATAATCAGGTGCATTTAATATGGGATCTAAACTATGATCGCGATAGTGGGAAGTATTACCTTGGGAAATTGCCAATAGGTGCATATCATGATTACCCAGCACGGTAATTGCACTGGGGCCTAGGTTTTTTACAAAACGTAGTACGGCTAAGGATTGAGGGCCTCTATTTACTAAATCTCCAACAAACCACACTTGATCATGTTGAGGGTCGAATTTTAGATGATCTAGCAGGTTGCGCAAAGCATCATAGCAACCTTGAATGTCTCCTATTGCATAGGTGGTCATATTGTTATCTCAATGATAATATTGGTATAACTCATAATTAGACTTTTACCTTATATTTAAGTTTGTAATTATCCACTATATGATTGAATATACAAGTCAATTTTAGGAAATCATGGCTACGTATCCAAACTCCATGTTCCTATGATCGTTCCCACGCTCCAGAGCACTGCTATAGCTGTTTCGTTTTAATTTGGTAGCCAAGTAGTAATCACCTGGCCTTTTGATGACCATTGGCATGAGCCACCATTTTATGACGGAACAGCTATATATCACATTCCTGGGGGACGCTAGAGTGTGGTATCCATAAATATATCACACTTTTAAATAAGTTTCTGTGTTAGAGAATGAAATCAAGCACAAAAGTGTGATGTTTTGGTACTGTAGGCTCAATCGATCTAGCGGTAGTATCTGGTAACCGAATATTTGTGCTAACTGCAAATTAGGTCACAGTATCATTTTCCACTAACCCATCAACAAAATGTACAATGCGCTGTGCATAAGCGGCCATATCAGGTTCGTGACTTACCATAACAATGGTTATCCCTTGTTCTTTGTTCAAATTTACTAAAAGCTCCATTATTTCATAACTACGCTTAGTATCAAGATTTCCAGTTGGTTCATCAGCTAACAATAACAGTGGATTGGTAACAATAGCACGGGCAATAGCAACCCGCTGTTGTTGTCCACCAGAAAGTTCTGCCGGAGTGTGCGATTCCCACCCATTCAATCCAACCTTAGCTAGGGCAGATTTAGCTGCCGCGTGGCGAATTATACTTTTTTCGCCACGGTATAATAATGGTAATTCAACATTTTCTTGAGCAGTTGTTCTGGATAATAAATTAAATCCTTGAAAAACAAAACCTAAATAGTATCGCCTCAGCAATGCCCTTTGATTACGGTTGAGATTTTCAACATGCACCCCTCGAAACAAATAATGACCATTACTTGGGGTATCTAAACAGCCAACTATGTTCATAGCCGTAGATTTACCTGAACCGCTTGGCCCCATAACCGCAACAAATTCACCAGTATTAATCGTTAAGTTTACCCCACGTAACGCCTGAAATGCAGCACGACCTATACCGTATGTCTTAGTAATATTTTGTAATTCAATTAAAATTACCGCATTTTCTGCACTCATGATGAGGAGTCTTCTCGATAATCAGTTAAAACTTCCATTCCAGGTTGCAGATTACTACCTTCTAATACCTCGGTGAAGCGTCCATTGCTAACCCCAGTCTTGATTTTGATAGCTTTAGGCTTGTTATGTTCCAAAATCCATACTTGAGGTTCTTCTGACGGCTGCACATAACGTTTCTTAGGTTCACGAGGGCGTCTAGGAACTAAACTAGCTAAAAAACTAGTTTTTTCCTTAGGCTTGCGTTGCGGATCCGGAGCAAAACGCAATGCGGAGTTAGGTACCAATAGCACTTGGGTGCGCTTGGCAGTAACGATTGAGGCCATGGCTGTCATCCCTGGACGTAGTGACAGATCATCATTATGTACCAAAAGAATAGTTTTATATGTAACTACATTATCAGTAATGGTTGACCCAATCCCAACTCTTTGAATTTCAGCTGGAAAATTACGGCTTGGCCACGCAGCTACAGTAAACGTAGCCGTTTGGCCTACACGTACATGCCCCACATCGGCCTCATCCACCTGAACTTGCAGTTCCATGTTGGTTAAATCTTCGGCTATGGTAAATAGCACTGGCGTCGACATGGATGCGACTACCGTTTGCCCTGGTTCTACATTACGAGTTAAAACAACACCATCAACCGGGGACCGAATGGTGCTTTTACCCAAATTAGTAGTATCAGTTTTTAATGCAGCCTGAGCCTGAGTTACCGTGGCTTTGGCACTAGCCTCATTGGCTTTAGCGCGTTGTAAAGCAGCGATTGCGGTTTCTAGCTCGGTTTGAGATGGTACCTTGCCTTGTGAAATTTCAGACACCCGCCGCATCCGCGCTAAAGCAGCCTCGGCTTCGACCACTGTAGCCTGAGCTTGAATTACTGAAGCCTCGGCCACTGCCAAGGCTGCGGTTGATTTGGTGACGGCATCCTGCAATCTGGTAGTATCCAGTTGGGCTAAAATTTGATCTTTAGTTACCCGATCATTTTCTTGTGCCAAAACTTGAACTAAAGTACCAGATTGTTCACTGCCAACGTCTACAGCTTTAATTGGTTGCAAAGTACCAGTAGCTGAGACCACGACTGTCAAATCTGCAAGAGTTACTTCTTCCGTTACATATTGGTCACGTTCGGATTCTTGGTGATTAGTTGCAAATGGTTTTAGCCCATATAATATAATAACAACTATGGCTATCAGTAGCAATAGCCATAACCACATAAAACGTATCCTTGTTTTGGGTGCTGTGGCTAATGCTTCGAGCAAGGGGTCATGGAGGTTGTCTGTGGTTTTCAATTGTATAATGCCTAAGTCTGAGGTTAATTATAAAGTTATTATTTGATTAGCATACCCTTTAAAAATGGATTATGCTGTAGTTCGGCCCCGAAACTAGACATGGGGCCATGACCTGAAATGAACTGTATATCCAGTCCCAAAGACATCAAATTTTCAGTAATTGATTGCATTAATATTGTATGATTACCACCAGGCAAATCGGTACGACCTACGGAACCTAAAAATAATATGTCTCCTACCAGGGCTAATCTATCTTTTCGATTAAAAAATGCCACATGTCCAGCGGTATGACCAGGACAGTGCAGTACCTCTAGTTGTTCTTTACCAAAATTAATGATATCACCATGATTAAGCCAGGCATCGGGAATGAAAGGCTCCGCATCCGCTTGGAATAAACCCAGTTTAAAGCTTTGTTGTTTAATATTTTGTAACCAAAAAAAGTCGTCTTTATGCGGGCCTTGGATGGGAATAGATAAAATTGTGGCCAAACGCTTGGCGCCTCCGACATGATCGATATGCCCGTGGGTTAATAAAATCGACAATGGATGTACTCGTAACTGTTGTATAGTGTTGAGTACCAAATCAATTTCACCACCTGGATCTACGATTACAGCGTCTTTTGTTGTATTACACCATAAAACGCTGCAATTTTGTTCATAATCAGTAACAGGTATGATTTTATAGTACATATTTATTTAATTTTCCTAATATTTATATTTACCATAGATTTAAACAGAGTAACTACCCACTATGTAGCCAAGTTATGCCAAATAAACTAGAGCGATAACGGTTTGCCTTCAACCCCTTTTGCCATAGCCAAGGTATAACAAATCAAGCAATAAAGATGGGGCCGGTGGCTACAAAATTCCATAGTTTTATGCCCATTCGCGCTCTGGTACTAAGTTAAGAACAAAGGTAACTATCTACCCTCAACACAAAAATGCTATAATGAGTCTATGCTAGACCTACCTAGCAACATAAAATATCTCACAGAGATTATACATCAGCTTTTGGAGAAAAACGTAAAGCTAGAAGTTGAATGCCGAATTATGGCGTTATTTGAGGATTGCATGCACCCATGATCAAATGTGGTTGGTATGCTTCAGTTGTTGCACGGAAGGTAGTTACTTTTAGATTTATCTTAGTGGCAAAAACGCATGGATAGTCCATTAGCATCACTATTGGTGCAAACTAATGGCCTACGAGACCGTGCATAGCTCAAAATGTATATTGGAATTGCTATTGCGAGTAATTGCGGTAGATTCGTAAAGATTAAAATCGTAAATGATTTACCTGCATTGGAGGTGTAAATACAAATTTATATGACCTAATGATTTCTACCATTACCAACATTTACAATCTAAACCAATACCATGCTAATGACCGATATACCATTAAACACTGGGCACAATGTAGACAACCAAATTCACTTGGAATTCATAGCTAATAAACACAAACGGCGGCGTTTACAAAAGAAGATAGCACCTAATTTCTCTCCCGCAACAGCAGTTAATACGTCTCCAACCAACATTTCAGAGATTCAAGAAGATGATTCCAAGCTAAATATCAGTGACCATGCTGAAGCCGCGGCAAACGCTGATCCTGAACCTCTTGACAATCTAGATACTGCTAACCAACCACCAGATTCCACCGTTATCCCTGATACCGTAGCATCCTTAACTCATAATTTTCCAGAAACATGGGAAAACCATCTTGCTGAATCATTGTGTGCCAGTGGAAAAATTACCACAACTGATATTGAACGCATCCAACGTTTAGCAACAGAAAGTGCTGATCCCTGGCATAAATTATTAGTGCATATGGGCCTGATAGCCGAACGCGACTTGGCTCAAAACCTGGCCTCATTGTTGGGCTTACCCATGGCCACCATCAAAGATTATCCCGAATTGCCTATTGAAAACCTAAGCATTAGTCTAAGATTCATGCAAGATAATCATATTCTACCATTAACCCAAAATGAGCAAGAATTATCGATAGCCATAGCCGACCCTACAGATAATTTTTCCATCCAGGCTATACAATTAGCCAGCGGGTTACCCGTAACGGTCAAAGTTGGGATAGCAGAAGAAATCTCCGCAGCTGTTGAACGCTTGTATGGCGAAGGTCAATCGGCCATGAAAGGTATAGCCGACGGCCTAGATGGTAGCGATAACAGTAACGAAGATGATATTGAAAGCCTTAAAGAACTTGCGAGTGAAGCTCCAATTATTAGGCTGGTGAATCTAGTCATGCAACGGGCTGTAGATAATAGGGCCTCTGATATTCATATTGAGCCTTTTGCTGGCCAACTTAAGGTACGTTACCGTATTGATGGGGTATTACAAGAAGTTGAAGCCCCTCCCACCCGCTCCACCGCCGCGATAATCTCACGCATAAAAATTATGGCTAAACTGAATATAGCCGAGCGGAGATTACCTCAAGATGGCCGCATTCCGTTACGCATCCAGGGTAAAGAACTTGATTTACGGGTTTCTACCGTACCAACTATGCACGGGGAAAGCGTAGTGATGCGCCTCTTGGATAAGGCTAGTGTAAAATTTGATCTGGATGCATTGGGCTTTGACGGCGTGCCTAGAGAACGCCTGCTAACCATATTGGAACGTCCACATGGCATGGTATTGGTTACCGGACCTACTGGAAGCGGTAAAAGTACAACTTTGTATACAGCTCTGAGTCGTATTAACAAACCAGGCAGCAAAATTATAACCGTAGAGGATCCGGTTGAGTACCAACTCAACGGAATTAACCAGATTCAAGTACGGCCCCAAATTGGGATGAGCTTTGCTAATGCTCTGCGCGCTATTGTACGCCAAGATCCTGATATAATTATGATTGGAGAAATGCGTGATTTAGAAACAGCTCGGATTGCAGTCCAGTCAGCTCTAACTGGGCACCTCGTGCTATCTACCCTACACACCAATGATGCATCTGGGGGTATCTCTAGACTTATGGATATGGGAGTAGAAAATTTTCTGCTAGCCTCAACTATTAATGGTATAATAGGGCAACGGTTGGTACGCCGTTTATGTGACTATTGTAAGCAAGAATACTTGCCTAAACCTGAAATAAAAGAAAAATTGCGTTCGGCATTAGGCAAGATTGTAGGGGAAAATGAACACATATTTGCTGCTCGAGGGTGTGTTAATTGCAGTAATACTGGTTATTACGGACGTCTGGCTATTGCTGAAGTATTAATAGTGTCGGATAATATGCGTCAGGTAATGCTCAAACAGGTTACAGCTACTGACATTCAACGGGTAGCCAGGCGTGAAGGTATGCACACTATGTATGAAGACGGTATGCGCAAGGTGGTAGCTGGTTTGACGACTTTAGAGGAAGTCATACGCGTCACTCAAAGTGATGATATTAGTGATATAATATAAATAATCAAAGATTATATTTACAAAAAACGATAAAGATCTGATGTACACACTTATTGTGGTAGAGGAATCGGGAGCGTCCCCGGATGCGTTCCCACGCTGGAGCATGGGAACGATCAACTTAAGTGGCTGCATTGCTATGCTGAAGTGTGATCGATTGAGTTTTATATTGTGGAGACGCAAGAGCATCCCCAGTTGCGTCCTTAAACTGGGATATGGGCACGAGCATAAAGGTACGGAATTTAGGCTACCAGCTCCATCACCCCAGATTAGTTAGAGCAATTACGCAGTATAATAGGCAGTTACAATAATTTATTGTAAAATGGTGTTTATCGCGATTAATTTTATATGGTTGTAAATAGGCTAAAGTAGTTGCCCCTATTTATGAGAGGTTAAGGTCAAAAAATCATGTCTTATCAAGCATTAGCACGTAAATGGCGGCCTCGCTGCTTCGCCGATCTAGTTGGTCAAAAGCACGTGGTCCGCGCTTTAGAAAATGCTATCATTAAAGACCGGTTACATCACGCCTATCTATTCGCTGGCACCAGAGGTGTTGGTAAAACCACTGTAGCCCGTATTTTCGCTAAATGCCTAAACTGTGAACAAGGAATAACTGCTACTCCGTGTGGCGTTTGCACCGCATGTAAAGAAATTGATGAGGGCAGATTTATCGATTTGTTAGAAGTAGACGCTGCTTCGCGTACTAAAGTGGATCAAACTCGTGAATTACTAGATAATGTCCCATACGCGCCCACACGTGGGCGTTATAAGGTATATTTGATTGATGAAGTACACATGTTTTCCAACAGCAGCTTTAATGCCCTTCTAAAAACCCTGGAAGAACCACCAGACCATGTTAAATTTTTGCTAGCTACTACTGATCCGCAGAAACTACCTATAACTGTATTATCTAGATGCTTGCAATTTAATTTAAAGCGTTTGCTTGCTGAAGAAATCAGTAGTCAATTAGAACACATACTGAAGTCAGAAGCAATTCCTTACGATTTAAATGCTATAAATCCACTAGCCAAGGCAGCTGATGGTAGTTTGCGTGATGCCTTGAGTTTATTAGATCAAGCCATAGTATTTGGTAATGGTAGGGTATTAGATACTGAAGTTCGCAGTATGCTAGGTACCATGGCGCATGATTTGATATTTGAATTAGCCGAGGCTTTAGCCGCGGATAGTCCAGCTAGATTACTAGAGGTGGTGAATACGGTATCTGATCATACACCGGATTTTTCTGGTATTTTATCGGAATTATTGAGTTTAATTCACCAGTTAGCTGTGGGACAAATGTTACCCGAATTATTAGCTAGTGATCCTGGTCAGGTATCCCGCAAGCAAAAATTAGCGCAGGATATCAGTCCACAAGATTTGCAACTTTACTATCAAATTGGGGTATTGGGGCAACGGGATTTAAAATTAGCACCGGATGCCCGCGTGGGTTTGGAGATGGTATTGCTGCGTATGTTGGCATTTCGACCTCTAGAATATGCGGTTGAAGCTCAATCGCCGCCTAGGGTTAGTTCTAATGTGGCACCTAGATCTAATTTTGGTACCAATTTGGGGTCAAAAGTAACCCCGAAGCCGCTTCCGGTCAGTCAGGTACCACCGTTAGTAATTCCCGGTGCTCCAGTGCCAGAAGCTCCGGTTATGCCGCCGGTGGCAACACCAAGTTTGCCTAAGACAACGGTAGCCGTTGGCCTTAAAACGTTAACCAGCAATGAGGATTGGCACAATTTAGCAGGTAGTCTCGATATAGATGGGCGTAGTTTGGTATTAGCCAGAAATTGCGTCTTTAAATCTTGGGATGGCAAAGTATTATGTTTGCATTTAGATTCGAATATGGCTGTTATGCGGAGTAAAAATGCAGAGGATAAATTATTACAGGCCTTACAGAATTATTTTGGAACTAAGCTAAAACTTGAAATTAGCTCTGAAAAGTTGGAATCAGATACGCCAGCGCAGCGGGAAGCTAAAAATAAACAACAAAAACAATTGGAACAGCAGATAGCTTTTAGTCGAGATCCTTTTGTACAAGCGATACAGGAGGCTTTTCAAGGAGAGATTGTGGCTAGTAGCGTCCGTAATAGGGTTGCTACTGAAAAATAGACTAGGTGCCGTAGAATAGCAATTATTATCATAACTATAAATTGGTTATAGCTGTTCCGTTTTAATTTGGTAGCCAATTAGTAATCACCTGGCCTTTGATAATCGGTGGCATGAGTCACCATTTTATGACGGAACAGATATACCACATCATTTTGCCCTCTCCTTTGATCGGAAATGGTAAGCAGGGAAACTTCTGTTAACCCCATCTGTGGCTTCTGGATTCCGGCAATCCATGTCGGAATGACGGAATATAAGATATCTCATTCCTAGCTTCTGGATTAGTAAGGTGCAATAACCAACGGGCATTGCACCAATAACTCGTCCCTGGCTTCTGGATTCCGGCAATCCATGCCGGAATGACGGCGTGAGGTCTATGCAGAGGGCCAGGGCTGAGGTCTCTCTAACCCCCTCTCCATCAATGGAGAGGGGGCAGGGGTGAGGTAGGTGGTTATGATTACACTAAACTAATCGCACTTGCAAATCTACCAATTTAAGTTTTCAAAATGTTTCCGCAATTCAGGCGGTAACGGATCGAGATTCAGAGCATAACGCACATGCTCTGGATCTTGACTCAACAAGTTCCATGGCAAGTTATGCGGGGCCTTGGGTATTTGCTTAGTAACTATTACAATTATAGTTAATTTACCCAAGATTAAATTGTAGACTCCAAGCTGATCGGTTGCTTGCCAACTAAATCCCATAGAAGCGGCTAAAGCTTGTGGAAAAGCTGTGGTTACCGCGTACAA
>JXSN01000575.1 GCA_001276605.1 Achromatium sp. WMS2 | reverse complement strand
TTGGGTGCAATACATAACGTGAGTACCAGCAAATTGACCATAGCTATAATCTAACCAACATGGTAAACATTATAACAGCTTATTCAAAATAATCCAGCTCCTTATCTGTTGGTATTAATTACCTATAGCTGTTCCGTTTTAATTTGGTAGCCGATTAGTAGTCACCTAGCATTTTGATCATCTTAACCCTATGGTTATGGTGGCGTGTTGCCAAACACGGTAAATACGGTAAAAAACTTTTAACCACCCAACCGGAAATAAATTTTGCGGCAAATACACTTATTGTACCAGTTATGCAATTGCTAACTGCTAAATACGGTGCTAAAAAATCTGGTGAGACATTGCGCAATTGGCTGCAACGGTTGCATAACGACAATCAATTGGCTCTAGCAAGCTTAATTCCTGTTGTCGATCTGTATTACAAACAACGCTTTGATCCTTTAGGGTTATCTCCTCAGGATTTGCACGTTTTAGAGGCCTCTTTAACAGATTGGTTGCGAAATCAAAAGCTTTCTTGAGCGATTTTAACAACCCAACTTTGATAAAATCACCTAGCTATTAATCACTCACAGATAGGACTTGGAAACCACTGCCCCATACCACATTAATTTTATTTATTTACATTAATTATCTGGTATATATTCATACTAAATTAAAATGCCCAGCCCAAATTATTAACTATAATAAAATATCCTAGCATAATTATACTGTTTTATGGGGTAAAGTATTATAGCTGTTCCGTCATAAAATGCTGGCTCATGCCACCGATGATCAAAATGCTAGGTGACTACTAATCGGCTACCAAATTAAAACGGAACAGCTATAGGTAATTAATACCAACAGATAAGGAGCTGGATTATTTTGAATAAGCTGTTATAATGTTTACCATGTTGGTTAGATTATAGCTATGGTCAATTTGCTGGTACTCACGTTATGTATTGCACCCAA
>JXSN01000574.1 GCA_001276605.1 Achromatium sp. WMS2 | reverse complement strand
GGCAACCCGCATTTAAGCAGATTATTTATCGCAACGAGCAAGGGCGCCTAGTTGTTACCATCAGTCAAAACTCTATAGGCAATGCCATCACAGAATTGTTAGGGGTAGTGGTGAAACGAGTATCTGGATCTGAGGCCTACGAACTTAGAGAGCCTAAGTTGATTCAGCGATTATTGGAAGTAGGTTGTTGTTCGAACGGGCGAACGACCACAGCCATTATGCCATATGCTAATATAGCAGCTGCTTATATATCTGAGGTAAATAAAGTATTTGCTATTGGAGGTGCCCAGGCAATTGCGGCCTTAGCCTACGGTACCGAAACTGTACCAATGGTGGATAAGATAGTGGGACCTGGTAACATTTACGTGGCTACCGCTAAGCGTGCTGTGTACGGGCAAGTTGGTATCGATATGATTGCGGGACCATCAGAAATCCTGATCATATGTGATGGCGCAACTAATCCCGATTGGATTGCCATGGATTTATTTTCGCAAGCCGAGCACGATGAGGATGCACAGGCCATCTTGGTAAGTCCCAGTATTGAATTTCTTGCTCAAGTAGAATCCAGTATTGAGAAACTATTACCTACAATGGAGCGGCAAGAGATCATCGCGCGGTCTCTCAAATCCAGAGGGGCACTGATTTTAGTTCAAGATCTAAATGAGGCCTGCACTGTGGCCAACCACGTAGCCCCGGAACACCTGGAATTATCAGTTGCTGATCCCCAAAGTTTAGTCAAAAACATCCGGCATGCTGGGGCCATTTTTATGGGGCGCTATACAGCCGAGGCGTTAGGTGATTATTGCGCTGGTCCCAATCATGTATTGCCAACTTCCAGAACAGCTAGATTTTCTTCACCTCTGGGAGTTTACGACTTTCAGAAGCGTTCTAGTCTGATCCAGGTTTCTCCAGCTGGTGCTACAACATTGGGTACTGTTGCCTCCACTTT
>JXSN01000573.1 GCA_001276605.1 Achromatium sp. WMS2 | reverse complement strand
GGAAAAATCCAAAGACTACCCCAATTGCAGCTGAAAATGCGAAGGAGATTATATTGATCCTTAGGTTAAATAGGAACGGCATACTCATAGCCGTAGTCATTCCCAGGCAGGTAACAAAGGCCAATATTACTCCTAATAATCCACCAAAAGCTGATAGAACTACCGCTTCAATTAAAAACTGCAATAATACTTCATGCTCCAAGGCCCCTATGGCTAAACGGATACCGATCTCACGGGTGCGTTCAGTAACTGATACTAGCATAATATTCATAATACCAATGCCACCTACCAACATACTTACTGCGGCCACAGTGCCTAAAAGTCCAGTTATGGCACCAATACTACTGGAAAGAATTTGAGTGATTTGTCTGGTATCACGAATATCAAAATTATCAGCCTCATTAGCAGCCAATTTACGTCGTTCTCGCATTAAGGCTGTTATTTGACTAATCGCCGCCTTAGTTTTGGTATGGTCTTGTAGTGAGATCATAATGCGGGATACATCCTGATTTCCATTTACTCGCCTTAATACTGTATTTATTGGCATTAAAACTATATCATCTTGATCCATACCCATAATTTGGCCCTTAGGCTCTAATAGACCTATTATTTGACAGGAAAAGGATTTTACCCTAATAAAGTCTCCCAATGGATTCATGTTGCCAAATAACTCTTTGCGTATTGTATTACCAATTATACACACAGATTTACCAATTTGCTCCTCATTGGCTAAAAATTCGCGCCCAGTAGCCAAGGTCCAATTATTGGCAGTTTTTAATTGAAGCGGTAGTTCTATCAGCTTTTGGTGGATTATTAGGAGTAATATTGGCCTTTGTTACCTGCCTGGGAATGACTACGGCTATGAGTATGCCGTTCCTATTTAACCTAAGGATCAATATAATCTCCTTCGCATTTTCAGCTGCAATTGGGGTAGTCTTTGGATTTTTCC
>JXSN01000572.1 GCA_001276605.1 Achromatium sp. WMS2 | reverse complement strand
CATGTTAAGAATTCGCAATATAATTCTGGAACGTGAGGCTAATTCCCAATGGGTAAGTGAGTTAACGGAGCTAGCCTAATTGAATATTCAAAGCTTTTTAAATCAAGGTGGATATGGATTTTTTGTCTGGGGCGCTTATGGTATGGGTGTCATATTGATAATTGCAGAGATTATACTCTTAAATTTACGGCGTAAGACCATAATAACGCAATTAAAAAGACTCATTCGCCGCAAATCACCATCCAAGCCTTAGGATTATTTATGAAAGCACGACATAAACGCATGATATTAGCACTGGTTGGATTAACTGCGGTAGCAGGTGCAGCCATGTTAGCCATAAGCGCTCTGCGGAAAAATGTGGCTTATTTCTTTACCCCATCTCAAGTAGTAGCTAATAAAGCCCCGAATGATCGGATCTTCAGACTCGGTGGTTTAGTAGAAAATGGTAGTTTACAACGCCAACCCAATGTGTTACAAATTAAGTTTATGATAACTGATCTAGAATCAAAGGTACCTGTAGTGTATAGTGGCATATTACCAGATTTATTTAAAGAAGGGCAAGGGGTAGTGGCTAAAGGACGCCTGGGAACCGATGGCATTTTTCAAGCCAATGAAGTATTAGCTAAACATGATGAATCCTATATGCCGCCTGAGGTTGCTGACACGTTAAAAAAGGACCACGTTGAAGGGGTATTGCGAGCTGTGAAGGGAACTGCCAAATGATTGCCGAATTAGGACAAATTGCCCTGGCTTTAGCCCTAGTCTTAGCCCTAACGCAAACTATTTTTCCAGTATGGGGAAGTATTAATAATACGCCTAGTTGGATGCGCCTAGGTAAATTTTTAGCTTGGGGACAGTTTTTATTCACTAGTTTAGCCTTTAGCAGCTTATTATACTGTTTTCTCAATGATGACTTTTCAGTACAATATGTAGCCTATAATTCTAACAC
>JXSN01000571.1 GCA_001276605.1 Achromatium sp. WMS2 | reverse complement strand
ACAAACTATGTCTACAGATGCTCGTATACAGCCTAATGTAGTTCATTCTATTCCCAAAAATCGCCAGGCCTTGGATGCTGGGGTTGCAGTAGGAATAGATCGCCGTATTCAATTGAATCAACCTGGCGAAGAATATTTTAAGGCTATTATTACTGCACAACCTATAGATTGGAAACAGTTGGGGATGTCTATAACTACCGCACAGGGAACGCAAGCCCATAATGTGCTGAAACAATTTGCCCAACATATGAATCAAGAAACTTTTTGGACCAGCAGTGAGATAAATGTAATGGTAGAGTAACCTAAAATTGCGGAGAGTACTTATGTTAAACCATACACTTGTTTTGATTAGATTAGTGTTGTTAACATTACTGATTGCGCCTAGCACATATGCTACTGAGTCAAATTGCGCGCAAGCGGCGGTTTTGGTTAAGCAAGCGTTAAAATTAGGTGATAATCCTGCTGTATTGCAACAACAGCAACATTTATTAACTCAGGCGGTGGCTATGTGTGCAGAAAATGCTACGGCGCAACATAATTTAGGGGTAATTTATGAGTTGCAGGGGCAATATGAACTTGCTTTAACTCAATATCGGCAGGCATTAGCATTGGAACCCGCCGCCACCGCGCCCTGGTTGGGTATTGGGGATGTGTGGTTTGCGTTGGGACAATATCCATTAAGTTTGGAAGCTTATTTAAAAATTTGCGCTAAAGAACCAGATGCTAGGCATAAAATAACCAAATTATTGCATGGGCAAAGCTATAAAAATGTGGCGGCGGATAAACAATTTAATCGTGCTAGTTTAGCGCTATTATATGATCAGCCTCGTTTAGCCCAATTACACCAACACGCCTTAAGCTGCCAAAAGCAATTTAAATCAGTAATTAATCTGGGGGTTACCAAGGCTATTACGGTTCCGGAGGTGGTATTTCATAACTTACAGTTTAATATAGG
>JXSN01000570.1 GCA_001276605.1 Achromatium sp. WMS2 | reverse complement strand
TGGCCCTGCCCGGCGTGAAATTTATTAAAACTAGTATTGGTCAACGCATAGTTTTTAGACGTTCCTTTAGCGAGGGGTTGGCTGTATTTGAACTGGATCCCAACGGCAAAGGAACCATGGAATTAAATGCTCTAGCGGCCATTTTATATCCTAAGATTGTAATTAAATTAATCAACAAAAATATTGCTAAAACTGCACCTAAAGCTAAATAATTAATCAAGAGTTGGTGTTCATTGTCAAACAATAGTATCTTATCGCAAGTAGAGGCTCAATACCAGAGTTGGTATGGGTTGTTATCCCCTGAAGATCAGCAATTTTTACAACAACCAGGTTACGCCGATGCAGCGAAGTGGGTTTTGGCTGGTAGTGAATTTGTAGCTAATCTTTTACTATATAATCCCAGCCTTTTTAACAAACTAAAAACTGATTTATTCCGTAGTTATAATCCAAATACTATGGGTTCTTTGCTGGATAGTTTATTGTTAACGGCAAAAACAGAACTTGAACTGCATCAAATATTACGGAAATTTCGTCAAGAAATGATGATACGCATTATTTGGCGAGATATAGGTAATTTAGCAACTTTAGAGGAAACATTAGAAGATCTGTCAGCTTTAGCCGATGCTTGCATTGTCAGAACAGTAGATTTTTTAAGTGAATTGCAACGCCAAGAGTTGGGAATTCCCGAAACATATATTGGTAAATCTCAACAACTAATAGTTTTAGCCATGGGTAAACTGGGTGCACGGGAATTAAATTTATCTTCCGATATAGATTTAATTTTTGTTGATTAATTTAATTACAATCTTAGGATATAAAATGGCCGCTAGAGCATTTAATTCCATGGTTCCTTTGCCGTTGGGATCCAGTTCAAATACAGCCAACCCCTCGCTAAAGGAACGTCTAAAAACTATGCGTTGACCAATACTAGTTTTAATAAATTTCACGCCGGGCAGGGCCA
>JXSN01000569.1 GCA_001276605.1 Achromatium sp. WMS2 | reverse complement strand
AATCTATACTAAACTACTTCGGTTGTAGATAGACATTTTTTTAGAAAGTCACGGTTCATATGCTTTAGCACTTTTATTTGTATGGAGATTTAGACTTAAATAACATCATATATTTTATTGACGCTCCTTGAGATTGAGTGAATTATAGTGAGGTTTTAAGATGAAAAATACTTATTTCAAAGGTTTGTTGTTCGTTTGCTTATATACGCTGTTTATGAATGCTGTGTGGGCGTTTAACTTTGATCGTATAGAAAGGTATGTTGGTACTGATTCTAACCCTAGTACTGACAGTTCAGTAATGCTTCCAGATCGGTTATTCAACATTACTCCTCCAGTACAGACGGAAAATGATGTTCAAAACAGAGATGCACCTTTATCTCCAACTAAAAAATTAAGCCCTAGTTGTGGTAGTCAATGGGAAGTTGCTTATCAGGTTAATCCCCTCAGTGCTGCGGCTTTTGGTGCTGGACTTTATGTTGTAGCTGGAGATAGCAATGGAGTCCTTACTAGTCCTGATGGAATTAATTGGACTCGGCGTAATTTTTCAGCACCTATTCAAGTGCGTAGTGTAACATGGTCCGATACTGCTAACGAGTTTGTAGCACTAGGTACAGGGCGAACATTATTTATCAGTTCTAATGGAATTACATGGAGTTCTTTTGACCTGGGTGCATCCTATACCCTTAATAGTATAGCACGCGGTGATGGTAAGGTGATTATAACTGGTGAAAATGTGGTTTGGGTTCATGATGGTAGCAGATGGACAGTGTACAGTTTCAGCAACACAAACTTTGAAATAAGTATTTTTCATCTTAAAACCTCACTATAATTCACTCAATCTCAAGGAGCGTCAATAAAATATATGATGTTATTTAAGTCTAAATCTCCATACAAATAAAAGTGCTAAAGCATATGAACCGTGACTTTCTAAAAAAATGTCTATCTACAACCGAAGTAGTTTAGTATAGATT
>JXSN01000568.1 GCA_001276605.1 Achromatium sp. WMS2 | reverse complement strand
TTTGTAGCAGGAGTTGTTGAGAAGGTGATCATTAAGGATCATGTGAAAGTATTTTTCTCTTTCCATGATACATGGTCCCAGGTTTTTGTCAGAAGGTAGGACAATTATATTTGTATTTTTTTGTAGTTGGGAGAGGGTGGCAGTTTCAATAGGGTTAAGATTAGGTATGGTTGTTTTGTGTTGTTTCTTCATGGTAGGCATAGTAGATTGTTGCATATGTGGGTGCAACAGAGGTACCAATGGCAGTGACAGAGGTTTGTAGCCAGTGTGTATCATCGAATTGGAAGATATTACTGGTCATTACTAGTCTTAGTAGGTTTATAAGGTTGGTAATAGAGGAGATGTCAGCTAGATGTTTTGGGTAGTTAGAGTTGTGTCTGTGTCGTAGTAGCCATTTGTGGATGTGTGTTATGCCATGTTCTGTGTTGATAGATGGATACATGGCAACTGCATCAGCAGTAATAATTTTTGTATTTGTAGGAATTGTAGGAATAGTTTTTAGTTCCTGGATAAGTTGATGACTGTCTTTAAGTCTCCAATCAACAAGGGTTAGTAGTTGTTGTATAATGTGGTCAAGGAATTTAGAGGCTATTTCTATAGTGCTATCAATGCATGCAATTACTGGTCATAGAGAGAGTACTTTTTTATGTACTTTTGGCATGCCATAAAATTGTGAGATCTTGTTTTTTGTAATAGCAAATCTGCAAAGGAAATAAGCCAGTTCTTCACTATCCTCAGCTACCAGTTTATTAGAGAAGAGGATGAGTTCTTTGAGTTTGTCAGTGTTGTCAGTATGAAGAGTGTGTGCTTCAGTGTTGGTAAGTTTTTTGTAGCAGGAGTTGTTGAGAAGGTGATCATTAAGGATCATGTGAAAGTATTTTTCTCTTTCCATGATACATGGTCCCAGGTTTTTGTCAGAAGGTAGGACAATTATATTTGTATTTTTTTGTAGTTGGGAGAGGGTGGCAGTTTCAATAG
>JXSN01000567.1 GCA_001276605.1 Achromatium sp. WMS2 | reverse complement strand
ACGGCAGCAAAGATGGGACTTTTACATTGTGGGGCATTGGGCCATCACATCTGAATAAAATATACGAACAAAAGTTTCCTGATCGCATTCTGGAGATTGGAATTATGCATTCTGGGGAAGATTTATATTTAATTCACAGTGCTAGCAATCGTATGAATATTACTCATATTTCACTGCCACCGGATCACTAAGACCATCTTTCGACCCTGCTCGACTTGTCTGTCTCGCAGTCAAGCATCCTTGCATTACATATACTATTTCGTAGCATCATGCCTTTGCAGTTCACCCTGCCAAGCAAGAATCTTTTCGTCGGCTGTTATCAATGTAGCAGCAAAATGTTGTGCTGTGGCAACGATAAAACGATCAGCAGGATCAGCGTGAAAATCTTGTAAATTAACCGCACGAACAGTAATTTCACCATCTAAAGGGATTTCACGGATACCACCATTCATGGTTTCCAAGCGAATGCTATCAACTGTAGCGTGAAGTTTTATCCTGTTGCGATTACATAGCATAGCAAGCTCCCAAAACTTAATCGCTGATACCGCCAATACACCATAGTTTAAGGCATTTTCTGCTATTTTTACCGACTGTTGACCAATTTTAGAATCACCTGTAATTAGCCACACAAACGCATGTGTATCCAGTATAATCAAAGCATAGCATCCCATTTTACATCAATGGGATTGATAATATCACCACAGATTTCAATTTGTCCCTTGTACATACCAAACAAGGTCTTCTGTGTCGGCTCACAGGGTAAAATGCGAGTAAATGGAACACCATTTTTAAGCAACATCAACGGTTCGCCGATTTGGTTTACTTGTTCAAGAAAAAGCAGCGGCGCGGATTGAAATTCATTTAAGGATAGTGTTTTCACCAGATGATTTTGATCCATTTATGTTTATTCAACCTACAGATACAAAAAACCACATGTTCGGTGGTGTGGGAGCTAACTGGTGCAATCCCGTTAATATTCA
>JXSN01000566.1 GCA_001276605.1 Achromatium sp. WMS2 | reverse complement strand
TCTTATCTTCTCCATAGGTATACTAGTGGATGATGCAACCGTGGTCGTGGAAAATATCTTTCGCCATTGGTTAGAAGTGGGCAAAACCTCAATTGAGCAAGCTGCCCGTGCCGTGGATGAAGTAGGAAATCCTACTATAATTGCTACTATCACCATAATCTGTGCCCTATTGCCCATGGGTTGGGTCAGCGGTTTAATGGGACCTTACATGCGGCCAATCCCAGTTTTAGGTGCCGCAGCTATGGCATTTTCATTGCTAGCAGCTTTTATTTTCACCCCCTGGTTTGCGCTTAAAGTACGTCCTCAGCTTGAGGCACTAAAGAAAGCTGAAGAACGCGAGGTTAAGAGTCATAGAATTATCTCTAAATTCTATCGCCCCTTAGTTATGCCATTGGTAAACAACCTTGGTTTGGGATACATATTCCTGGTGTCCATAATCGTGGCGGTTATTGCGTCCTGTGCTATGTTTTATTTCCAAATCGTGCCGGTAAAAATGTTACCGTTCGATAACAAACCTGAGTTTAGTGTAGTGGTAAATATGCCAGAAGGTACGCCACTACCAGATACTGCCAATGTAGTGCGGCAATTAGCGGCTGAAGTACGTGCTAAATTACCTGAAGTAACGGCAGTGCAAACTTATGCCGGTACCTCCCAACCTTTCAACTTTAATGGTATGGTACGTCATTACTATTTACGCCAAAATCCTTGGGAAGGGGATATATTGGTTATGCTCAAAGATAAGAAGGAGCGCGCACGCAGTAGTCATCAGTTAGCCGTAGAGGCTAGGCACATATTGACACCTTTGGGCAGGAGTCTGGGTGCTAAAATAGCGGTGGTAGAGATGCCTCCGGGGCCGCCGGTTCTACAAACCGTAGTGGCTGAGATTTACGGTCCCACCCCAGAGGTTAGGCGCCGAGTCGCTGCTGACATGACGCAAATGTTTGAGCAAGTCGAAAATATTGTTGATGTTGATAATTATATG
>JXSN01000058.1 GCA_001276605.1 Achromatium sp. WMS2 | reverse complement strand
AATTTTTTGTCCTGTAGAATAGCTAAACTGGGTGAGTCGACCAATGGCATCATAGGTATAATCGGCAGTTACGGGGATAGCCTGCACGTACAGGGAGATGGCCCACAGAAGGCATATGTTAAGAAATTGGTACAGAAAAATTATAACGTTATGCATGTTAATGTTATTTCCAAGTATGATGCAAGCACAATATGAAACACTGTCGATAATTCTGCCAGTGGCTTTCTGTTACAAAGTCCTCGTATTGTTATAGCTTGCCACAAACAGGATAATTAGTTGAGTTTAGAATAGGTACACCATAATGGCGATTACCTGACCACTGATTTCTGTCACTATTTCAGCTTGAAATCTGTTTTTAGTATTTGCAAATATTATATATTGACGTTTCTATTGTTATTTATCCATTTCTGTGCGAATAATTGCACCATGCAGAATGATACGTAATATCCCAGGATTTAAATCATCTGCGATCATTTCATCAAAAGCATGGTAAGTTAAAACATATTGTTTTTCTTTTAGCATGCGCTGAATTATGCCACATTCTCTTTCAAACAATATTAATCCTCATTGTTCTGATGTATATACGCATGATCATTATTGACAGCATACAATTAATAATCATCTATCTTATTTGATGTTCTTCGGCATATTTTCGTAGTGCATAATTTACATCCGTGGCAGTAGGAAAAAGTTTATATAAATCTGGGTCTATTGGTACAAGATTGGTGCCTGTGCGATAGTTTGTTGTATATTTGCCTCTTTGGCCGGAGCGAATCAGGTCAGGGGGATATTCTGATCTTAAAGTATCTTTTGGTGTATCTTCATTGTTCATAGGCTTTGCGTTCTTGTTTGGTCATATGACGCGCCGAGATAATACGAATAGTTTCCATGTGTTCTGTGTATGATACAACAAGGAAACTCCCAGATTTAGAAATTCCAAATAATAGATAGCGTTCTTCTTCATATGAATGGTCAGGGTCTGGCACACATGATGAGTAATCATCGTTAAAAACTTCTATAGCTTCAAAAAAGAAATGTGATGTTTTTTGAGGTGTATTTGTGCCTTATTTTCATCCCATATAAAATACATTGCACAGTTCCAATGTTAAGATATCCCACAGCGATTCCAATCAACGCCATCACTATGCCTAATTTAGCAACCAGTGTTTCGATGCCATGCTATTCCAATTCAGTATCAGTCATTTTAGGTATAACATGGTCATCATTTCCAATATCCAAACGTCCATCATTTAGGTGCGTGATGCGCACCCTACCAGGCTAAAAACCTCCACCAACATAATTATTCCACCAACGAATAAAACCCTCTGGATTATATCTAGCAGAGTTTTCAAAATTATTCAACTGTCTACTAGCTTCATGGAATATTGCTAATACATTTGTATTAGCATGATAAACAGATACTCCAGTTATTTCACCAATTTTACCTCCAACATAGCTACAAAGTGCTGTACTAACAACTCCACCCACACCTGGCAAAGATGCTGATCCAACAGCAACACATAACAATGTCCCATAATATCCGCCAGCTATAGATCCGCCTTCACCGAGCACTACAGCCATACAGTTTTCACTCTGAAATCCTAGGCATTCATTAGTAATTTTGTCTGTGGTGAGAATAACATTAACAACGGTGGCAAATTTTTCAAGAACCTTTCCTGTACCTTTAACAACGGCCTTAATTTTTTTTGCACCTTTAAATTTTTCAGCAAGTCCTACTGGTATGTCAATGAGTAAAGTGATTTCGTCCTTTATAGAATGAAGTTTAAATGAGTTAGCATTTAATCCATAAAGATCATTTACATTTAACGATTTTTCTGGTAAACAACTCCCCTCTCCTGTGCTACCTGAACATTTACCACTAGGATCCACCCCCACAATCGGATTTCCAATAACATAAGCATACCGATTCAACGTTTGTGGATCATCAACATTGCCATACAAAGCATCCAAACTTAAAAAGCGTCGTAAATCCGGTCGGTAATAACGCGCTCGCATATGTTGCAAACCGTTGCTGTCGTCCATTACTCCATATTTACCAACAAAACGGAAGGGATTGTAAGATGAACCTTGTACCGTGGTATTGCCAAAAGGTTCGTAGGCGTAACTATCAGTTACTACACCACTATCATTAGTTAAAGCAATAGTATTGCCAGTTTGATCAAAATGATAATACAAATGACCGTTACCAGTTACTTGAGCTACCAAACCTTCACCGTACAGGTAATAATGCTGTACCACATTACTAGCATTAGTTTCAGCCAAAACTGAGTACAGATCACCACCAGTAGCATCGAGAACATAACGAGTAGTTTGATTACTTTGCGTGCGAGCGATACGACGACCATCACCATCATAAATATAAGTATCAGTCAACACCCCAGCCTTGGTAACCGTAGTTATAAGATCCTGGGCATTATAAGCATACTGAATAGCGGCAGTACCACTAGGATCATTAGTAATGCGACCATCAGTATCACTAGTGATAGCTACCCCTGCAATGCTAGTTAAGCGATTGCTAGCATCGTACAGCATCTCGGCAGATCTACCCAGGTTAGTTGGTAATAAGGGTAAATCCAAAATAGCTTTTATTGGATTACCTAAACCATCTAAATCTAAACCATGGCTAGAAATTACTGCACTCGCAGCATTACGATTAACGAGCGAGGTTAACCGTCCAGCAACATCATAATTTTTAATTACTTTGGCACCATTACCATACAAAATCTCCTTTACTAACCCGGTCCGGTCACGAGTATATTTAGTAGTATGATTCAACCAATCCCGCAAATAATGCAACCGATCAGCAGCATCATACTCATAACTTGCAACCTTGTTACCTGGATAAGTTAACTGTTGCAATTGACCAGTAGCATCGTATTTATAACCAACGGTATTACCAAAAGCATCAGTTACTGCAGTAAGACGATTGAGTTCATCGTAGGTATAGCTAGTAGTACCATTGGTATCCGTCATAGTAAGGCGATTACCATTAGCATCATAGGTATAGCCTACGGTTGGACCACCTGGATAAACCACTCGCGTTACTCGATCAAAACCATCATAGGTATAGGTGGTAACCTGACCGGCCGGAGTAGTCTTTTTAATCAGATTTCCAACCGTATCATACTCAAAATCCCAATGCCGACCTAGATTATCAGTTAATTTGGTCATCCGATTTAGCTCATCATAGGTAAAGGTAGTTTTTTGACCTTTGGGATCAACAGTCTCGAATAGATTACCGTTTGCATCGTAAGTAGCTTTAGTAGATTTATTGCTACCATTTTCTGGATCGATAACTTCCGTCATCTGTCCGTTATCATCATACTTATAGCTAGTGATCAGACCACGAGCATCTCGTTTTGTAGCCATTAGACCTTGAGAATTATAGGTATAGGCGACAAAATAACCTAAGGGATCGGTAATTTTGGTCAAACGATTAAATTCATCATATTCCTTGGTGGTGCTACGCCCTTCGGCATCCGTTACCTTGGTGACATTACCATTGGCATCATATTCATAGGTGGTTGTTTCAGGCATGGCATTAATTTGCTGCACTGCCCGCCCTCGCACATCAAACCGAGTTTCAGAAGTACGATTTTTTTCATCAATAGTCTTATAAACACGCCCCATGGCATCATAGACAAAGCTACGAGTGTAAGTTTGACCACCTACGGTGTAGCGCTCAACTTTTTTACGGTTCAGTGCATCATATTCGTAAGAGATAGTATTTTGGCGTGGATCGATAGTAGACACAAGATTATCCGCTGCATCATATGTATGCTTGGTAGTATAGGTCACTCCATTAGCTTGTACATCAATTTGGGTGGTATTACCATTTCCATCATAAGTATATGTAGTAACACGATTACGTGGATTAGTCTCGGTTTTTACTCGGCCTAAACTATCATAGGTGTAAGAAGTAACATTATTCTTTGCATCAGTGATTTGTTTTAACGTACCATCAGGGTTATATACCATACTAGTTGAGTTAGTACGTGGATCAATAGTCTTGGTAAGCAATCCATTAAGATTATATTGACGTTGGGTGCGATTATTCAGTGGATCGTAAATATTGGTTGCTTTACCACTATTCGTAAAAACTGAATATCTAGACGCACTAGTTGCTCCTGGCTGGGTAAGACTAGTCATCGGGGTAAGATTATGCTGACCATTTACAACACCCCATGTCATGCTAGTTTTTAAATCTACAGAAGTACCAGTACCGTCTTGAATAATATCTTTAGGATTACCCTTACCATCCTCATAATAGTTAATGTTTGTTGGCGCACCAATTGATTGCTGGCGACTTTCTACCAAAGACTGTTCTTGTATTCGAGTACGATCTTGAGCTGACCTAAAACTACTCGCTGCTATCTTTGCATCAACAGCATCCAATCGTTGTAAAACCTTGGTACGTGCAGAATCTAAAATAAAACCCAGATTATTATTCACTCCATTGGTGGAGGGGCGTTGTATTACGGTTGCTTGTGTACTTGCAGCACTAGAAGTATATATATAAATCCAAGTGTAATTCAGACCATCAGTTACAGTGCTAACACGGTTACTACTATCATAGGCAATAGAAAATTGCCGATGTAAAGGATCATCAATACTAGTAAGTTTAGTACCGGTATAACCATAGGTAACATTATTACCCTTTGGATTACGCACCTTGGTAATCATGTTATCGCTATTCCAGGTGTATTCCACATAACGCTGGGTAAAGTCTTTTACGCGAGTAATACGTCCACTGCTATCACGAGTGATGGTATAAGCACGCCCAGCGGCATCAGTAGCACCTGTAATGCGATTACTAGTATCGTGACTAAAATCTAATACATTGCCATCACGATCATTAATAGATTCTAAGCGACCAGCATTAGCTGATGTAGGTGGAGCAAAGCGATAATACAAATTGCCTTGAGTATAAAGAGTAAAACTACCGTCCGTTTCTTGAATTAATTGATCAAAATTACCAGGTGTAATTGTATACCAAAGCTTATCATCCATATTTCGATAAAAATACTGAGTTCTTCCATCTTCTCTAGGGCCAATAGCTACTAAGTTATCATTAGTTATGGTAATTTTAGCATCTAAATTGAAAGTCCAAGCACCTGTAAGAGAATTATAAGCACGAATTACAACAAAATCAGGTCCCTTCGATGAAACTGATATATCACTAGCATATAGATGATAATTGCCATTGGCTACATCTACACCTCGAAGTAATTGACTACCACTACGAGATAAACTGGGATTACCAACAATACTTGCTGTTAGTTTACTACTAGCATCCAACACAGCAGCTAAACAGCTATCAAGAGTACAGGTACCCGTACTTGAGTAATCTCCAACTTGCACATCATTGCTGTCAAAAATACCAGCGCGAAAATAGCGAATACCAGGATAATTTAGAACCCTATTTTTAGAGTAAAGAGTATCTGATACTTTATCTAGCCTAAAATGCCCCCCGTCGTCAGATTGCTGAAACCATTCCCCTCGAAGATTATCAAAATTTATTGCAATGTAATGATTTGCAGGCAAAGCCCCGGAGAGAGTAACAGAAAATTTATATGGGGCACTAGAATCACCACTGTTGACAACCGTTGGTTGAAGAATCGTTGGTATTGTTGGCGATATTGCTTGAATAGTACCAGTTTTAGCAACAGTACTACTGCCATTAACATACAAATAATATGTTTTGCGTACAGTATCAGCCAACCCCTCTGAACGAATATAGGTCCAGGTTGTTCCGCCATTACTACCGGTCATTTGTTGCTTGCTTCCACCATCAAACTGAAATTGTACTGAACTTGCTGCAATATCAGTTGTAGCAGTAAAAGTAATGGCTTGACCAA
The DNA here is from genome assembly GCA_001276605.1 of Achromatium sp. WMS2. Taxonomy (GTDB): domain Bacteria; phylum Pseudomonadota; class Gammaproteobacteria; order Chromatiales; family Chromatiaceae; genus WMS2. The sequence continues at coordinate 5,638 of JXSN01000058.1, read as the reverse complement.
CTACTGGAGATGCTGGATTAGAGATGACATTGGTGATATTTGGAACATTCACTGGTGCAGATGTAGTAAAACTACTATAATTTGACCACACATCAGGGGTATTAACATCCTGATCGGCTACCTTAACTTTCCAATAATATCGCGTACCTGTCTTTAAGTACTGCGAGAGTGTTACTGGGGAAGATGCAGAACAATAGCTTGAACTTTTATTTGATCCTGTCGCACAAGTAAAACACGTATTTGATGCGCAGGTTTTGGCCGCATCGTCATATCCATTTTCTGATTGGCTTGTGTTAATAAGGAGCCGATGAGCCGTTGCATTCGTTGAATTCCAAGTGAATACTGCACTTGTAGGATCGATGTTAGTGGCGCCATTTGCAGGGCTATAGAGAGTAACAGTAGGTGCAGCGGGTGCTAAGGTAGTAAATGTACGATAACCAGTCCAAGCAGAAGCCATATTGTAAGTGGAATTATTTGCACGTACATGCCAATAGTACAAAGTACCGTATGCTAAATTATTTAAAGTACAGGATGTTGCAGAACTAGTTGTACATTCAGCACATGTTGTGGAATCAGTACAGACATTATTGGTTTCACTAAAACCAGTAAAAGAGCTGTTTTTGCTCACTACGGCATGGCTACTAGTTTGACCAGATGCATTCCAGGATAAAGTTGCAGACTTGGGATCTATACCAGTAGCACCTGAAGAAGGGCTAACCAGTGATACTATGGGAGTGGGATCTGTGACAACCACTGTACCTTGAGAGTTACCATCCAATAAACTTCCATTAGGCTGATCCTTTACTAGATAAGTCATGTTCCCAGATGTTTTGGGTATACATCTCCATTGTACCCTGGTAGTGGTAGCACCTGCTTGTGCGGCACAAGGATCATTGGCATCAGAACCATACACTGTAAAGGCTAATGTAGATGGTAAATTACTACCGCTAATAGTAAAAATTTGCGGTTGGTTAAGAATAGCGGTAAGGGGAGATACTGAGCCCACATAACCTCGGGGGGGCAGTGACACTTATGGAGCCTGTAATCTGGTTGCTAGACGCTATTGGAGAATAATTATCATACGCCCTAGCGCTCCAACCTTTTGTTCCTGTTGAGCTATAACTATGTGAAAATGTATAAGTTTGGCCACCTATAGCTGATTGCACTACCGGTGTTGGATTACTACCATCCCCCCAATTCACCTGAATAGTAGATAGATTGTTATCAGAATCTGTGGCCCTTAACGATAATGAAAAATTCTGATTCTGTACAATCGTTAATGGAGGAGATGTTACCAATGTTAATACAGGAGCATGATTGCTAATAACTTCTAGCACTGTAATACTACCTTGTTTAGTAGCTACCACAGACCCACTACTGTTAAACATTTCCACTTTATAAAGACGTGCTGAACCAGCTTGAGTAATTCCTTGAGGTCGCGTATAAGAATAAGTATTGTTACTGCCTGCAGACATGGTGTCAGAGGTGGTTAGCCAATTTGTACCATCATGAAAAGTTACCTTTAAACTATATCCAGAAGGTAAAGAACCACTTAATTGTGCCGATATTGTTACTGGTACTCCAACATTTACTGGATTAGGGTTTGCACTAACACCATTAATACTTGGCACTGTAACAGTAACTGAATAGTCAAATTTAAACGCCCAAAAATCAATATTTCCAACATCATCTGAAACATTATCAACTGCTTTTAGTTTCCATATGCCATTGGGATCAAGCCCATTAAATCGAGAGGTAGTGCGACCTGATAAATAGATATTGTCTGTTGAACCTCCAGCATTATCCCATATGGTTTCACTTGTGCCATCAGGCGCAATAATATACACGCGTAAATCGCCAACATATGTATGATGAATACTCACACCATATGTGAAATTCGTTATCGCAGCACCAGACGGTATCGATGAAACTGATACCTGACTTGTAGCACCAGCAGAGTTATTATCAGGAATTGAAACGCTTATAGTATTACTATAAGTTTGTGAAGTGATAGCAAACGAAATCTGCGGAACAAAAAAAGAAAAAGCTAATAACAATAAAGAGACAAATTTCTGCTTGTGTACTTGAAATTTAACCATAACAACACTCCCTATAGGATCTAAAAATACTTTCCACAAAAATTATTTATTGAGACTCTATCATATATAAAACTTAAAATACAAAATTATAATGGTACAAATGAGCTACAAGCATAATCAATAATACGTTGATATTAAAATAAAAACTCCAGTACAAATACAACCATGCCCGAAATTAAAGTGTTTCAACACAAACTAGAGCAGATTTTACTGGTCGACAATGAACCGCTGGTTATAGGCGATCGCTTCCAAAAATACTTCATGGATCATGGATCATAAAATCAATAGGCGCTTTTTGCAATTATTCGGTGCCTTGATCAACCTTTATGAACAACCTTACTCTCACAAACAAACCCTTTCTGCTGCTGACCTGGCACAACTCTTGGGTTTCAATAGCGAACATGCAGCAGCCAGATAGGGTACGCATCACGTACCTTTTTAAGATCGAAAATGTCGTGCATAATCCCGGGCATCGCGCAGGGTATGTTCCATGAAACCACATCGCGTCGACATGAAAAGTAGTCCAGCGTCGCAAGCAATCTCGAAATGCGGCCCGTAATAAATCCCGTGCCAAGTCATGAACAGGTACGCAATGCGTACCCTATCTGGCTTAACACAGCCTAATTCTGTAAAGCATATCATAGTCAAATTGATTAAGTCGTGAACATTGTGGTATAGTTGACAATACGTTTTTTGGATAACACATTATTTTAAATACAAAAACTCCAGTACAAATACGACCATGCCCGAAATCAAAATATTTCAACACAAGCAAGAGCAGATTTTACTGGTCGACAATGAACCGCTGGTTATGGGCGATCGCTTCCAAAAATACTTCATGGATCATAAAATCAATAGGCGCTTTTTGCAATTATTCGGTGCCTTGATCAACCTTTATGAACAACCTTACCCTCACAAACAAACCTTTTCTGCTGCTGACATGGCACAACTCTTGGGTTTCAATAGCGAACATACAGCAGTAAAATATCTTTACAATCTATATCCGAAGCATTCCCATAGAAATCATGCACAATCCCTGATACAGATACATAAAAAAATAGGTCCCTATTCACTAAGAGATAATATCGCAATTATTCGCGCAACTCCAGATCCAGAAGCATACTTGTTTCAATCCGATGAACTATTAATTAACGGTCATATACTTACTGCTATCGATTTAATTAAACAAGCAAAAGAATTTACCAAAAACCGACAAATTTTAATTAAGTTAGAAGCCCAGCTTGCGAATTTATATCTAGAACTTGGCGATATACCCAAGAGTCAACGCTACGCTAACAATACATTAGCCCTCATTGGCAAACATAAAAATAATGTATTAAGAAGCTATATGCACTTAATAATTGCACGTGGATATATGCAACTATATGATATGAATGCTAAGAATAGAACTCTTGGACTTAGTATGCATAATTTACGCACAGCTATGACACTTTGGGATACCTACCACCTGCGAAAAGATACAAGAAATACTGAATTGATAGCCTGTCAAGCATTAATTTTGTCTAAGATGGGTGATGTGCAAGGAGCTAAAAAGGCTTTTAAAAAAGCCGAGGCGATAGTCAAAGATGATGAATACTTACTATTAGCGTTACGATATTATAAGTCCATTAGTTATATTGGACTTACAGAATTGGAAGCTGCTGCACAAGAATTACACACTATAAAGTCGCTTAATCACCATTCTAACCTTGTCTATACCCGTACCCAGTTACTCGACATTCTACATGCTGAAGCTTTGTTATATCAAACAAATGGCGCAATAATTCAATATAATCAAGCAATTCGTCAAGCTCATCTGTTAGCCTTACAATGCCGTTTAAAAGGTCCCCAATGGGAAAAAATTAACACAGCATTTTTAGCATTAACAGGCGCAGACCGACAATTTACTGCAGAAGATCAAGACAGAATAGCTCTGAATAATGCTAATATGGATGTTTACTATCCCAAATGCCCCTTATGTTATGCAATAACCAATAATCCACGTGGCAATAGTTAGTGCTTGGCATTGGAAACGAAGTTTTGGGCTAATTTCAAATAATCATGCCTAAAGCGTTGCTTTATTTGGCTGTGCCTCATTTATTGAGCGGAAAGGGGAGGTAAGGAAACGTATATTAGCCCCATCCCTGGCTTCTGGATTCCGGCAATCCATGCCGGAATGACGGAATAAAGAATATGTAATAGCCTCGATCGGGTGCAATAACCAACGGGCATTGCACCAGTAATTCGTCCTTGGCATCTGGATTCCGGCAATCCATGCCGGGGTGAGGTAACCTTACCCCCTCGCCATCAATGGAGAGGGGCAGGGGGTGAGGTCCTGGTAAAGTAAGTAGTTAGAATATTGTTTGTATCATTTTATAGTTATTCAGCTATAATTTGCAAAGTTGCAAAACTGAGCGTTATAATCAAGATATTCGGAATTTGCTAATCTCACTCCAATCACATCAAGAGGATTAATAATGGAGAATACTAGCAAGAATGACCCACAACGGGAAGCATTCTGGCATACTATAACAGCAACTGACGCTTTCGCGCGTTTGAAAAGCTCCCAAAACGGCTTAAGCTCATCCGAGGCACAAAGTCGTCTTGAGACCTATGGTTTGAATCGCCTACCGGAACCACCGCGGCGCAGTCTCCTCATGCGTTTTATCTCCCAATTCAACAATGTGCTGATTTATGTCCTCCTCAGTGCTGCAGTCATTACCGCCTTTTTGGCCGATTGGGTGGATGCCGGCGTTATTATGGGCGTGGTATTGATCAATGGCATTATCGGTTTTTTGCAAGAGGGCAAAGCGGAAAAAGCAGTTGATGCCATCCGCAGGATTTTAACCCGCGAAACTCTAGCCTTGCGAGACGGTAAAAAGCAGACGGTTGCCGTTGAAACCTTGGTACCTGGGGATATTATTTATCTTGCTTCTGGTGACAAAGTTCCGGCGGATCTCCTACTGTTTCAGTGTAAAAACCTAAAGATTGAAGAAGCAGCACTAACTGGGGAATCGATGCCTGCGGAAAAAAATCTAGCACCAGTGCCAGCCGCAGCAGCACTGGGTGATAGACACAATATGGCATTTTCAGGAACCATGGTGAGTTTTGGACAAGGTGCCGGTGTTGTAGTGGCTACAGGCGCTAACACCGAGATTGGAAAAGTCAGTGCCTTACTAGCAAGCGTTGAAACCCTAAATACGCGTTTAACTCAAAACATAGACGAGTTTAGCAAGTGGCTTACGGGTGCAATCCTCATCTTAGCCGGTTTAACCTTCACCTTTGGTTTCCTACTACGAGACTATACCTTTACCGAGCTATTCTTTGCCAGCGTTGCATTGGCAGTAGCCGCCATACCGGAAGGCTTGCCAGCTATAATCACCATCACACTGGCCCTGTGGATTCATATCCCGCGCCTTCTATCTGATACGTTTGCCTGCCCTGTACTACCGTCGTGGCGGTTTTTTCTTTGCCGGTTTAAATACCGGCTTTTTTGGGAAAAAAAAAGGTTTCCGTACCCAAAGTTTTTCCTCCTGGTG
>JXSN01000565.1 GCA_001276605.1 Achromatium sp. WMS2 | reverse complement strand
GGGGTATGTTAAGTGGAGATTTAAAATTAATTCAATGGGGTAAACAACATTATCAAGGGCATGATGAGCGTATTAATCACGTCATGCAACAAATATTTGAGCATTACAATCTGGAGGGTTTAGCCATGCCTTACACCTTGGATGATTTTGAACGCGACTACCTAAGAAGCCATGTGCATTTACTGCCACCTGCAGACCGACTGAAAGGGTTAAGACCGGAGGAAAGGCTAGAGGGGCTAAAACCATCCGATCTGCTAAAAAGTCTTAAACCAGAGGAGCGATTAGAGGGATTAAGGCCAGCTGACTTGCTAAAAAGGCTCAAACCAGAGGAGCGGCTAGAGGGCATGCATTCTGAAGATATTATACGCAATCTTGACGCACAAGAATTAATTAGGCTCCAAGAATTATTAGCAGCACATAAGAAGCAATAATCAACAAATACGGCACTGCTATCAGAATAACTGGAACAGGCAGATTGGGCACAAAATAACGTGCCCAACATGGAACTATTTCGAATTAACCAGAACATAATAACATATTACTATGACGCATTGGCACCGCATCCTGGGGTTGTTACTCAAAGATTTATTACTAAATACCCCATTTGAAGTGGAATTGGAGAAGGAACTTTCCAACCATAAACAATTTTTAGATATAGTAATTATCCGTAAAAAAACCAGGAATCCTAACTGAACCCTTGCCCGATGGTTTCGACAATCTAGGCGCGCATTCCCTTATCACTTATAAATCCATGCGTGAAACCCTAGATGATTGGACCCTAAAGGAATTAATTGGGCATTATGTAAATTACCGCAAACAACTGAATCCCAAACAACTTGTGGCCGAGGACCAATTTCGCCTGTATGCTATCAGCACCAGGTTTCCTGAAAAACTATCGCAACAGATTACACTTATCCAGGTGCAAGCTGGAATTTACGATATTCAGTGGGGTACCGACCTCATCCGGATAATCGTGCTCAACCA
>JXSN01000564.1 GCA_001276605.1 Achromatium sp. WMS2 | reverse complement strand
TTTTTTCTTCTGATAAAACGTAACTACCTATCACGGAATTCAGTGACCATGCGGTCATGTAAAATCAACACTGGTTCCGTTAGTTGAGTAAGGCAATAGTTTCAAGTTTTAATTGCAGCCTGTAAAATGCCCAGTATTTTGTCAATTTCAGACAAGTAGTATTCTCGCAAATCAATCTCGACTTGGTTATCAGTCAATCTTAAGAACTTCCAGAGAGTGCCGGTTGTTACGACACCATAAATGGTGTTGATATGATTTTGTTCCCGCTGGTTAAAAATTTGCGCGGCAACCATTTCTGCTATACATTGTCCTAGTCCGCTTTTGATGTTGTCGTTTTTGGCTTCCACTAACATGACAACAGGAGCCGCCACAAGGAGTCGTTGGGGGGAACGACTTAAAATAAAATCGCAATAGCCGGTTAGACCCTTATCGGCTGCCACGTCAAACTCAACCCCTGAAAATAAATTAAAGCTGGCGTTGAGTTGTTTCCTTGCTTCAATCAAAATAGGGGTGACAATCATTTCTGATCGGGCCTTTTCCGTGTCACTACCCAATGCCAGGGGAACATTGTATTGCAAAGTTTCTGTTAAATGGTCGCTGCTCTTGAGAGGAGGTATGTTAGCAAAAATATTCTCCTGTTCAAGAGTGGCCAGGTCAAATGTTTTTTTGACTGTTGCTAGAGTAAATTGGCTGTAGGACATAGACCTCCTTTAGTATTTAATACAAAATGATAATGCCAGATTTTTCGGGCGGGTTTCAGTGCCATATTGGGCATTGGTTGGCTCGCTGAGATTGGCTTGGCCACTGTCGAGATTGATTTGCGAGAATACTACTTGTCTGAAATTGACAAAATACTGGGCATTTTACAGGCTGCAATTAAAACTTGAAACTATTGCCTTACTCAACTAACGGAACCAGTGTTGATTTTACATGACCGCATGGTCACTGAATTCCGTGATAGGTAGTTACGTTTTATCAGAAGAAAAAA
>JXSN01000563.1 GCA_001276605.1 Achromatium sp. WMS2 | reverse complement strand
AAAGATGGAACGATCCAAGACAATATCACCGACTGGGCACTCAACCAATTTCAAATTAATTATCCAGATTTAACTATAACTAAACGCGATATTTTTAACTATGTGTATGCGGTACTGCATGATCCTAAATATATTCGCAAGTATGCTCTCAATTTGCAGGCCGAATTTCCACGTATTCCATTCCATCCCCAGTTTCATGCTTGGGCCAACATAGGTTCTCAACTTATTCAATTACATGCCTATTTTGAGCAAGTAATCCCTTGGCAACTTAAACGAGTTGAGCTGGCAACCCCAAATAACGCATCCCCAAAATGCCGCTTGAAAGCAGATAAAACAGCTAATATTATTGAGCTAGATACCAATACCCGCCTTGAGGGTATTCCACCGCAAGCATGGGAATATCAACTTGGGAATCGGAGTGCTTTAGAATGGGTATTAGACCAATACAAGGAAAAAGTACCACGGGATCCTACGATTCGAGACAAATTTAACACCTATCGCTTTGCTGAGCATAAAGAACATGTCATAGAGCTGTTGGCTAAAGTATGTCAAGTGAGTGTGGAAACCATACGTCTGGTTGCAGAACTTAGTGCACTTGATACACCTGATTTGTGATTGTGATACTAAACAGTATAAAATTTGCTAAAGGATCCCATAATGTCCGATATTCAAAACTATTACCGCCAACTAGACGACTTGCGACGTGTTGCTGGTGCCGATAATGAGGGGGCATTACGCCCCGCTTTTCAAAATCTACTCGCCGCAGTTGGTGAAGAACACTCGACGTTCAAAACCATAAAATATGTGATTTTAAAGGTATTTAGTTACACGGAGTTGTATACATTTTATGTTTTTTAATATATCAAAATTCATAAGATCATATTATAACAATTTAAATATATAATATACTAAATATCAAGTGCTTTTGAACATCGAGTACAAAGTTTTTCTACGATAATGCTCTATTACAATAATTGGTATGTGGAAT
>JXSN01000562.1 GCA_001276605.1 Achromatium sp. WMS2 | reverse complement strand
TTGTACGCGGTAACCACAGCTTTTCCACAAGCTTTAGCCGCTTCTATGGGATTTAGTTGGCAAGCAACCGATCAGCTTGGAGTCTACAATTTAATCTTGGGTAAATTAACTATAATTGTAATAGTTACTAAGCAAATACCCAAGGCCCCGCATAACTTGCCATGGAACTTGTTGAGTCAAGAACCAGAGCATGTGCGTTATGCTCTGAATCTAGATCCGTTACCGCCAGAATTGCGGAAACATTTTGAAAACTTAAATTGGTAGATCTGCAGGTGCAATTAGTTTGGCGTAATCATAACCACCTACCTCACCCCTGCCCATCTCCGGACCTCACCCCCCGCCCCCTCTCCATTGATGGAGAGGGGGTTAGAGAGACCTCAACCCTGTGGCCCTCTGCATAGACCTCACGCCGTCATTCCGGCATGGATTGCCGGAATCTAGAAGCCACGGATGGGGTTAACAGCAGTTTCCCTGCTTACCCTTTCCGATCAGGGGAGAGGGCAGAGTAATGTGGTAGGTAGTTACGTTTTGAGCTTAAAAGTCTAAACTTGTGAAGCATCAACAAAAAACCAAAGTACGTGTAACATGACTATTTTTAGTAAAAATCATTGAACATGGAAAAATTATTGGTTAGTATATTGGAAACACAATTCACACGTAACCTAACCCAACGGAGTGTAACGCTATGCCAAAACTTAAACCTCCCAAACCCATATTAAAACTAGCCCCCCCATCACCTTGGATGAAGTGTGACAGCAATGGAATCGACTATTGGGTGCATATATACCTTCAAGGAAATGCGGGGTTCATATTCGAGGACTGGAAACTTTATGAAGGATGGGGGCAGATGGCCAAACAGTGGGACGAAGACGGATCGACCAGAAGCTTGATCCTGAGTCTGCTACTAGACCACGCTCTCCTCCTTCACCCTGAACAACTGGCCCGCTTAGAAAACAATCTTCCCATGTGCACCGTGGGTAGCCTAAGGC
>JXSN01000561.1 GCA_001276605.1 Achromatium sp. WMS2 | reverse complement strand
TGTAATGCGTTGACTAGAACACGGTTACCCTGGAACAGGGTATCGATGCTGCTGTGCTCTACCAGCCGTAACTGTTTGCCATGCTAGAAATAGGGAATTTAGTGGTTAGATCATCGAGTCCCCGTCAACCCACAGCATTCTTGGATGGTCATGATCATCCGATACCTGGATAAAACCAGCCCGCCGGTACATAGCCACAGCCACTTCATTCCCAGCGTCAACACTGAGACTTACAGATCTAATTCCTTGGACCCGGCAGGCGTCCAAGAGGCTTGCCAGAAGATACCCGCCGTTCCCCTGCCCGCGATACCGTGGAGAGACGGCTATTACCAACTCCGGGATCCCGGGGGCTACGAACCCGTAGCCTGGATCCGTGACAGGTAAATTACGAATCCATGCAGCACCAATGGGGGTGTCGCCAACGAGACAGATAAGCCCTATTTGGTCTGGCGTCCAGCCATCGATGTAGTGCGCGATAGCAGGATTTGTTCGACATTCCTCGACGCTAAGTGGTCCAGATATCCCACCTGCCGCATGTCGCAGGACATGGACCATGAAAGGTAGGTCTGTTGGGGTTACGGGTCTCGTCGTCGCCATGGGCTTAGGCTATCGGCCCGTGGCGACGGTCCTTGACGGACCTGCCAAAATGGGTTTGTGGTGACGAGTGTGAAACGTATCAGGGCTAAAAAGGTCCCGCGGCGCTCTGCCCCACGTGTGTTCGCGAGAGGGTGCTTGACAGTTCACTCCATCCTGCCGTTTCTCTTGTCGGGGCTTCCCGTTACCTTCATCGGTTACTGCATCATCAATGGGCTGGTTTTATCCAGGTATCGGATGATCATGACCATCCAAGAATGCTGTGGGTTGACGGGGACTCGATGATCTAACCACTAAATTCCCTATTTCTAGCATGGCAAACAGTTACGGCTGGTAGAGCACAGCAGCATCGATACCCTGTTCCAGGGTAACCGTGTTCTAGTCAACGCATTACA
>JXSN01000560.1 GCA_001276605.1 Achromatium sp. WMS2 | reverse complement strand
CTGCTGCTTCTAAACCATTAATTACTGATAAAATTTCACCGGTGCGCTCACCAGAGGTGGGAGGCAAGGCAATGTTGCTAGAACCTGCATACGTGACAATAGCAATGTGATCTTGGGCCGTGAGTTGATGGGTAAGCATTCTGAGAGCGGTGCGTAGTAATGGTAGGCGATCAGCATCGTACATGGATCCGGAGGTATCGATTAAAAATACCAGATTGGCCGGTGGTCTAGTTCCTCGAGGTTGGGCAGCACGTACTGCTATTCGCAGCAATAGGGTATCTGGATTCCAAGGCGTGGGAGCTAGTACCGTATTTAGGGTAAAAGGTGGTTCCTGAGTATTAACTGTAGGATAGTCATAATGGAAATAATTGATCAATTCCTCTATCCTAACAGCATCTGAGGGTGGTAATGTACCTTCTTTAAGAAAACGCCGTACATTGCTGTAACTACCAGTATCTACGTCTAAACTAAATGTAGAGACTGGAGTAACACTAACCTGTTGGATAGGATTAGTATTAATAGCTGCATATTTGTCAGCAGACGGTGGTGGAGGTGGAGGTTGCACCATTGGCATCGGCGATGGAGGTGCTAACATAGCAGGTACTCCGCCGATTGGCATATTGTACGCAGATTCCTCTTTATGTTTCAGGGAATCTGACGCACTTGGAACGTTGTAGCTGCGAGAACAGCCGTTCAAAATTAATATTGCTAATATTACTAGTAAAGATTTAACTAACGATGGCATGTAATTTATCCATTAAACGGTTAATCTCAAAAAATATAGTAATTACACCTTAATTTAAGCATGCGGATCAAAATTTGCGCTTGTGGTATTTGATTCTACTTAATGAGAATTACCCAACCAGCATCCGGGATCTATCCTAAACGGATCACCGGTTAAGGCAAAAGCCAAGCATTTTAAGCCACCGCGACATCGAAATTTATAAATGCAATGCTCACAACCAGAACTAACAATTTTCGGATCACGCA
>JXSN01000559.1 GCA_001276605.1 Achromatium sp. WMS2 | reverse complement strand
TTATTGTAATGAAAAACGAAGGAGATAGTATAGAATATGTCGCAACCAACTCAAGAGCAAATCCAGAGTGCGCTTAAAAAATACGTAGAGCCACATCTACAAAAAGATTTAGTCAGCGCCAAGGCGTTGAAGAGTATAGCTATAGATGGCGATCAAGTTAAAATAATGATTGAATTGGGTTTCCCAGCCCTTAGTGTGCATAAAGACATAGTGGCGGCTGTAACCGAACAGGTACAGCAGGTTGCAGGCGTGGCTACGGTTACCGTGGAAATTAGCACTAAGATCGTGGCACATGCGGTCCAGAAATCCTTGAAACCAATTGATAATGCCAAAAATATCATTGCTGTAGCCTCTGGTAAAGGTGGAGTTGGCAAATCTACAGTAGCGGTCAATTTGGCTTTAGCTTTGGCCAAAGAAGGCGCCAAGGTTGGACTTTTGGATGCAGATATTTATGGGCCATCGCAACCGAGGATGCTAGGAATTTCAGGTAGACCTGAGACCAAGGACGGAAATTCTTTGGAACCACTGCGCAGTCATGGATTGCAGGCCATGTCGATCGGATTTATGATCGATGAAGAAACGCCTATGATTTGGCGCGGCCCCATGGTCACCCAAGCTTTGGAACAGTTGCTTAAGGACACCAATTGGAGTGATTTGGATTACTTGGTCATTGATTTACCACCCGGTACTGGGGATACTCAACTAACATTGGCTCAAAAAGTACCGGTAGCGGGGGCAATTATCGTTACTACCCCTCAGGATATTGCACTTTTGGACGCCCGGAAAGGCTTTAAAATGTTTGAAAAAGTCGAGGTTCCGGTATTGGGCATAGTTGAGAACATGAGTACCCATATTTGCTCCAATTGTGGACACGAGGAGGCAATTTTTGGATCTGGGGGCGGCGAACGCATGGCTACCCAGTATCGAGTTGATTTGCTTGGCCAATTACCCTTGGATATTCGCATTAGAGAAGAAACTGATGGCGGTAAACCCA
>JXSN01000558.1 GCA_001276605.1 Achromatium sp. WMS2 | reverse complement strand
AACCAAAGCCGTCAAACGCGCTCGGTACTTGGCACTGCTTCCGTATACCGATCAGCACTAGTACACACGCCGTCATAATAACCAGCAAGGCAGATCGTATGGGATTTTTAGCTAATTTTATAATGCGTGGTTACTCGCAAGCCGCCCTTGTTACGACGACTTCTGCCTTGTTAGCATTGATATTTCCTGTAATTGGCATCATCAGCTCAGGGGCTTTGACATTGGTATCTTTACAAGTAGGTGCTAAAAATGCCTTACAAGTATTGATCATATCTGTGACTGCATCCATATTTTTTACCCTGATAACATTCAATACAGCCTTGCCGGTGCTGATGTTTGTACTTCTGTTGTGGCTGCCAATGCTAAGCTTAGGTTTTGTTCTACGTATCAGCAGATCTTTGAGTTTTACAATCCAAATAGGTTTGGCTTTTGGAATACTCCTGATTGCGGTTTTGTACCTAGGATTAGAGAATCCCCAACTCCAATGGGTGCAATTATTGGAACCTCTGTTGAGTGATTTTAACAAAACAGGACTACTCGATCAGCCAGATAATCAAACCTTTCTGCTGGTTTTTAGTGCCTGGATGTCTGGAATTTTGGCCGCCGGTTTTTACTTACAACTCATAATCTCGCTATTACTCGCACGTAACTGGCAAGCTCAGCTATACAACCCTGGGGCTTTTATTAACGAATTTGCCAATATGCGTATGCATAGCAGTTTAGCGGTGATTACAGTGCTAACGTTTATTATAGCATATTACCAGAATTTAATGACGCCGGTCCTAGTGAGAGACGTGGCCCTACTGCTATTGCCGCTATGGTTTATACAAGGATTAGCAGTAATTCATGGCGTAATATTACAAACCATTTTACACTCCATGTGGGTGGTGGTTTTATATTTTATTCTCATAATATTAACGGTGCCGGCGGTTACCTTTGTAACATTCATTGGACTGGTGGATGTTGTTTTTGATTTTCGGGGCAAGCTAGGATCTGGAAC
>JXSN01000557.1 GCA_001276605.1 Achromatium sp. WMS2 | reverse complement strand
CAGGTGGGAGGATCAATTTAATTTAGCCTTAGATCCAGAACGAGCACGGGATTATCACGATCGTACTATGCCGCATCAGGCGCATAAGCTAGCCCATTTCTGTTCTATGTGTGGCCCTAAGTTTTGTGCTATGCAGATTACCCAGGAAGTTAGGGATTATGCTCGGACTAACGGTCAAAATATCTCGTGCCACCAGCGACGTAGGCCGGGTCCTGATCAATTCCACCGTGGGTATTTTAGGTTTTATGGATATTGCCTCCAAGATGGATATACCAAGCTACAAGGAGGATTTCGGTCAAACCTTAGGATATTGGGGAATTGGCACTGGTCCATACTACGTAATGCCGTTCTTTGGCCCCAGCAGTTGGCGCGACGTAGTTGGATCGATACCAGATTGGTATGCTCAACCAACACTATATTTACGCGATCCCGTTGCCCGCTGGGGGTCTACGGCTTTATATCCTGTTGATACGCGGGCTGATTTATTGGAGGCTGGCGAGGCTTTTGACCAAGCGGCTCTTGATCCGTACGTTTTTGCCCGCGATGCCTATTTTCAAAGGCGCCGCAATGAGGTTTATGATGGCAATCCACCAGATATTGATTGGCAATTACCAGTCCCGGGGGCCGATGCCGATCCTACGCCGGATGCGGTACCATTTCCCGATACTGCTGATCCGGCACCAACGCAACCTAACTCCAAAACATTTCAATAGACAGGTTCGTAAAACTATATTTCTCTGTATACTTCCGCTCCCTGCTGTAAAAACTCATTGGCTTTAGCTGCTAATCCATCCTGGACAGCAATTGCAGTGGCTGTTGTATTTTGACCGTTAGTCCGAGCATAATCCCTAACTTCCTGGGTAATCTGCATAGCACAAAACTTAGGGCCACACATAGAACAGAAATGGGCTAGCTTATGCGCCTGATGCGGCATAGTACGATCGTGATAATCCCGTGCTCGTTCTGGATCTAAGGCTAAATTAAATTGATCCTCCCACCTG
>JXSN01000556.1 GCA_001276605.1 Achromatium sp. WMS2 | reverse complement strand
TTCACCTGCATTTACATTAGCACTATTGGGTTGCTTATTGATGCAGGTTGGTAGTTTATTACCCCAAGAATAGGCCGTAGTCGTACCGGCACGGGCGCTATATTCCCATTCGGCTTCTGTTAACAGGCGGTAGGTACCGCGTCTTTTGGCGTTTAATTTGCTAATAAATTCTTGTACTTCCAACCAAGATACATTTTCAACTGGGTAGTTGGTATTGCCCTTGTGGCTTGCTGGATTATTCCTTATAATAGCCCGCCATTGGTTTTGAGTAACCTCATACTTACCGACCAGAAAACTGCTGTCTTTATGCACGCATACCTCATGCACTGGGGTTAGTGCTGCGGTTTCGGCATTACCCATAGTAAAACACCCCCCAGGAACTTCAACAAACTCGATGCCATCTGGAGTTGATATAGTTTTTATGACTTTTTCTTTGGGAGGTGTTATTGCAGCAGCGTTTGGTGGCGGCTGTGGTTTGGTCTCTGGTGGATTTTTTTGGGTTTTCATCAGCGGCTACGTCTGGTGGCGAATTTTGATTCGATTGAACATTTTGCATTAAAGCCTCTATAGTAGCTTTATTACGCCGACCGTTGCTTGGTAATCCATTGTCAGCTTGGAATTTTTTTAAAGCATGCCGGCTTTGGGAGCCCCAGCGGCCATCTATGGTTCCTGGATTATATCCGAGGTCAGATAATATTTGTTGTATTTCTCTAATAGTTGCATTATAGCCTATTATGGGATATGTAAATAGAATGACTGTAAATGCAATTGTGAATTGTTTGTTTAGCATGTTTGGATGTTAACCAAGTTATTTATCTTGGGTGGAAGTACAAGAATTTATTAGCAAATTAAACGCCAAAAGACGCGGTACCTACCGCCTGTTAACAGAAGCCGAATGGGAATATAGCGCCCGTGCCGGTACGACTACGGCCTATTCTTGGGGTAATAAACTACCAACCTGCATCAATAAGCAACCCAATAGTGCTAATGTAAATGCAGGTGAA
>JXSN01000057.1 GCA_001276605.1 Achromatium sp. WMS2 | reverse complement strand
AAAAAAATCGCCAGTTATGGCGATTATCAAGTACTTGACGTATGATCATTTAACATGCTTGCCTTAACTAAGACAAAATTGCACTGTTAAGTTATTTAACTACTATTAATATAATTACCTGACTCACAACCCCAGATGCGGTTGAATAGAATCACCTGTATCAACAGTATAACATTATAATGACAACGAGTTAACAATGGAAGATACCAATAAAGAACGTAATATTCTCATGGTTATGCGCAAAACCCTAGCTGCCATAATCAAAGACACAACCCCAGCACCTGGAACCATTAGCCCTCTAACCACACGTACTATAGAGGATATCCGAATGTGCCTAGCCTTAATCGCAAATCGCGAACGTGAGCTAGCAGCAGCCCAAGGGATCAAAATGGAAAAACCATTTTTTACTGATGAACGTCCCAATGCTGAAGTTGTACCCATAGTTAAGATTCGACCGTCAAATCCTTCCCAGGATTAAACCGGCGAAACTACCTATTCTCGATTAGCACAGAGATAAAATTTACTGGGAAAGTTCAATCTTAACGTATGAATAGTGGTCCTGTTCCTACTATATTTACTAATACTAACCTAGGACGATGGCAAAATTGCCCACCACAGCTGTAAACCAAAGATCCACAAGGTAGCCGAAAGGACCGTGCGCAAGGTCTGATGGGGCAAGGCAGCGGCCAACAAAGCACCAAAAATAGCCCCCGGGACCGATCCTAATAACAATTGTAAAAGTACGCTAAAATCCACCTTGTCCAAAAAAATGTGGCCAACACCACCAAAAAATGCCAACGGAACCGCATGAGCAACATTGGTAGCAACTAAACTTGGTGGACTCATGCGTTTAGGAAACAATTGGGTTAATATTATGAGACCCAAAGCTCCCATACCAACAGAGGTAAGAGTTATCATTGTTCCTAACATCACGCCGGCTATGATGGTTAAAACTACCTGACTAGTGCTAATTCCAGGTCTATTGGCTGCCAGACGCCGTGCTCCCAGGTACTCTATGGTTGGTTGTAAAAATAGCGACATGATGGCAAGCAAAATGGCACCCGCTATAACTTGCTTGATGAGAGATACATCTTGTCCACTGTTAGCCAAGTTTCGCATCCAAATTAAGGACGCGATTGAGGAAGATATGCTGCCAATCCACATGATTGAAACTACTGTCCAATCTACTAGGCTATACCCATAAAACACCCTAGTAGCTACTATTTTGGTAACGGCGGCAAACGCTAATGCGGTTCCGACGGCAGTATGGGCCGGTATTCCGACCATAAACAATAATACTAGAGAGATCAAAGCTCCGGCGCCAACTCCAGTTAATCCGACTAAAAATCCAGTAATTAGCCCTATAAAGATTAGCAACCAATTCATTGTTATATCCTTATGCTTACTTGAATATTTATGGCAAGAGTAAATACCGAGCGGGCGACATTATGCCATAACCAGGATTAGCATGCTCACTTAATTTGATAGCTATTTACCATGTTACTATGGTCATGCATCCTTTAGGGGTCTATTATGACCTGATATCTTAATATTGGACCAGGGGTACGAATTATCGATCCAGAATGGGTAGCGAATATGCCGTGTTTGCGGTCGTGAAAATATAATCTTAGAGTTTCGCGCACCATGGGAAAGGAAAGATCTGACCAGGGAATTTCAGATTCGCGAAAGAATCCAACTTCTAGACTTTCTTCACCTGCTGCTACATTAGGATCAATTAATTCAGCACGAAAAATCAGATTAACTAGGCTAGCTCGGGGTAAATTGAACAGCGTGTATAATTGACCTACTTTTACCTTAGCACCTGCTTCTTCCAAAGTTTCACGGGCTGCTCCTTCCTGCACCGTTTCCCCAACTTCCATAAAACCTGCTGGCAAAGTCCATAAACCATAGCGAGGTTCGATAGCACGTCGACACAGTAGGATTTGGTCTTGCCATTCTGGAATACAACCAACTACTAATTTGGGACTTCTATAATGGATCATACCACAGCCAGTGCAAATATGACGTGGATGATTATCACGAGGCGGAACGTCTATCTTTAGTCTGCTAGCACAATGACTACAATATTCCATAATATTTATTGCTAATTGCCACGCATAGCGTCGAAAAACTCAAAGTTCGTTTTAGTAGCCTTGAGTTTATCATGTAAAAATTCCATAGCGTCTAATTCGTCCATTGGATGTAAGATGCGCCGTAAAATCCACATCTTTTGCAATTCATCTTGCGGCATAAGCAACTCTTCACGCCTGGTTCCGGAACGATTAATATTTATTGCTGGAAAAATACGTTTTTCTGCAATACGCCGATCCATGTGAATCTCCATATTACCAGTTCCCTTAAACTCTTCGTAAATCACATCATCCATCCGGGAACCAGTATCAACCAGGGCGGTTGCCAAAATAGTTAAACTACCACCTTCCTCAACATTCCGCGCTGCCCCAAAAAAGCGCTTGGGTTTTTGCAAAGCATTGGCATCTACACCACCGGTTAACACTTTGCCCGAGGATGGAATTACGGTGTTATAGGCTCTAGCCAAACGCGTAATGGAATCTAGCAGTATTACTACATCACGCTTGTGTTCTACTAGCCGCTTAGCCTTTTCTATAACCATTTCAGCTACTTGCACATGGCGAGTTGCCGGTTCATCAAAAGTAGAGGAAATAACTTCACCACGCACCGAGCGCTCCATTTCGGTAACTTCCTCGGGACGCTCGTCGATTAGCAATACTATGAGATAGCAATCAGGATAATTGTGCTCTATGGAGTGAGCAATATTTTGCAACATCATAGTTTTACCAGCTTTAGGTGGGGACACGATCAAACCACGCTGGCCCCTACCTATTGGAGACACTAGATCTATAGTGCGTGCAGTAATATCCTCGGTACTACCATTGCCAATTTCTAGCTTGAGGCGGTTGTTGGCAAAGAGTGGGGTAAAATTCTCAAATAAAATCTTGTTTTTAGTGTTTTCTGGTTTATCAAAGTTAATGTCGTTAACTTTTAATAGGGCAAAATAACGCTCACCTTCCTTGGGCGGGCGTATTTTACCAGATATGGTATCACCAGTACGCAGACTGAAGCGGCGTATTTGACTGGGTGAGACGTAGATATCATCCGGGCCAGCTAAGTAGGAACTGTGGGATGTACGCAGAAATCCAAAACCATCTTGGAGAATTTCCAGCACACCATCCCCATGGACATCCTCCCCCTTTTTAGACTGGGCCTTTAATATGGCAAAGATAAGATCCTGTTTGCGGGTGCGACCTACACCCTCGATATTTAGATTATTGGAAAGATCCACCAGCTCATGTGCTGGCATTTTTTTAAGTTCTGTGAGATTCATGCGGACTAACCGAGGTAAGAGGACATATGAGGCAAATACAATTAAGATGGTAGGCTAGAAGTGAGTATTTAAGGCTTGAGTGGTTAATAATAAGAGTGGAAGAGATATGTAGTGTCCCAGCAGACACTATAAAAGGCGAGGTATGTCCCGCTACCATTGGTAAGTACTACGGAACACCTCGGTACAAGTATGCGAATAAACTGTTAAATATTGCTATCAAGAAAAGCTGTTAATTGGGATTTTGAGGCAGCACCAACCTTGGTAGCTTCAACTTCGCCGTCTTTGAATAATATGAGGGTCGGAATACCACGAATATTATAACGTGGTGGTGTACGTGGATTTTCATCTATATTGAGCTTAGCCACCTTGATTCGACCTTCATATTCCTTGGCAATTTCATCAAGCACCGGAGCAATATTGTTACATGGGCCGCACCAATCGGCCCAATAGTCTACTAATACGGGCGCATTAGATTTTAGTACATCCGACTCAAAGGACTCGTCAGTTACATGGATAATCAAATCACTCACTCGTGAATCTCCAATACTATGTTGAAAGGCAGGAAATACGTCGCAATACTATAAATTTTGAGTACAAAAATAGACTAATCAGCGTCAAAGAACACAGGCCACTTACCGTATGCATCGGCATCAACCAGCACATGTCGAGATTAATGTCTCAAAAAACTTGGTCTGAAGTAACAGGATGCCAAAACTGCGGGCTATTCTTGAGTACAAATCTGGCCAGATAGATATAGAACCGATGCAATAATCAACGATTTCGAATTGATAACAAAGCCCATAACTTCAAGATTGGAAGCTGGCGCACCTAAATAAATCCCCGATTTTTAACCAATTTCTCTGGTTACAAGCAGACTGGTAGTTATTCTTCAATATTTAGAAATAACAGAACACTATCCCAAGAACACAACTCAAAGGCCAAAGCACGTGCATGCCATTGTGGATCTGGATTAGCATTTGGAACTAGATTTATTAAGCTTACTTGGCTTGTTTAATATCTTGAATTTATTTAGAATTAATTAAGTGTAAGTAATCGATGCTCAGGGTATCAGAGGCCTGCTTACTGAACTATCAGGATGGCACACCCCCGCATAAAACAGGCATCCAGGCCTCGTTGAGGTGGTCACCACCGTGGTTAATTAGTGCCAATCCTGTTCCATTATATCCATTCCTTAACGCCATGTCTAGCAATATTCCATTATTTTCGAATACTATTTATTATCTAAGTCTTACGGTATGGATACCAAGTATGTTATGCACTTGAATGATGGGCCTATTATTACTCAATAACTGTATTGTTAGCACCTTAAAAAATGTTGCCTATAGTGGCGCAATTCAGCAATAGAATCTCTAATATCCGCCAACGCTAAATGTTGACTTTCTTTACAAAAAGAGGGAATTTTTTGCGAAACCAAGCGTCGTGCTAACTCCTTCAGGGTGCTTACATCTATGCTGCGGTAATTAAAAAAACTCTCTAATTTTGGCATTAATCTAGCCAAAAATCTTCGATCTTGACAAATGCTATTACCACACATTGGAGATACGCCACAGGGTACCCATTGCTCTAAAAAGTTTAGTGTTTCACGTTCCGCAAGTGCCAAAGTAACCGTGCTATTACGCACCCTGGTTAGCAATCCAGAATTACCATGATGCGTTTTATTCCATTCATCCATGGCCATCAGCACAGATTCTGGTTGCTGAATCGCTAGATTAGGACCTTCAGCAAGGATTTCCAGTTTATCGTTAGTCACTATGGTAGCAATTTCAATAATCTGATCGTTAAACGTATCCAAACCGGTCATCTCCAAATCGATCCAGATCAGATTGTTTTTACTAAAACCCATAACTAGATTAGCGTCATGGTTATTTTCTGCTAGCACAGTTGCCATTCCAATTTAAATTTTCGGTATATTAAGCCAGTAACTGTAACATAACAGTCGGTAAAATTAAAAGACGTATAAATATACGATTTTTAACTTAGCCAATTAATGATATGCTTTTAGCCATAATGTATTTGTGTTATTAATGTTTATCTGAGCCATGGTCCTGACTTATCCTACCTGTCATGTTCATACTACATCAAATTTAAGACAAATACCTCACAGCACAATGGGTAAAAGGTTATGTTACAATCCCAACTTACATGCGCAGTATATAACACCAATTTCACCATATCGTCAGCACTCTATCAGCATCTATATCAATACTATACCAGCAAGCAATATACAACCGAGTATAGACGACGTTCCCATATATTTGTTCCCCTAAATAAACCCAGGTTTTTAGAGAAGATCGGCAATGGGGATATTGCTGCTGATGGTTTTATTTGGGACCTTGAAGACAGTGTACCAAACGATCAAAAACACATTGCGCGCCAAGCCCTGGCTAATTTACCTAAAAAGCCTGGCAATGTAGAGTACAATGTTCGAATAAATTGTGGTACTCCGGAAGAGCTAGATTTGGATATCCAAGCCATTGCAAAAGTTAAATTGGATTCGGTGACCCTGCCTAAAGGCGAATCGGCAGCCGAAATCCTGCGTCTTATACGCTTAATTGGCGAAGATAAGGCCTATATCGTTACCATAGAAACTTTAAAGGGATTGCATGCAATTGATGAAATTGCCAGTGTTTTAAAACCAGGGCGCGATGCCTTAGGCTTTGGAGCTGGCGATATGTCTACAGATATGGGTATAGAGCGTACTTCAATCTGTGAAAACACCCTATTTAGACAAATGTTGTGCACCATAGCCATGACTGGCAAACGTTACAACTTAGATCTATTCGATGGGGTATCAGCTCGCTTTAATGATCCGGAATTTGCACGTATAGAATCCGAATTTTCCTGTTATTATTTGGGATATACAGGTAAAAAACTAATAAATCCTAAGCAATTGGCTCCCATAAATGAAGTATTTACTCCTCGCAAGAGCATCATTGCTGAACAGCTTGCGACCCTAGACAGTTTCCTGGCTAGTCCCACAACCAATGCCCACGTAGTTGGGAATGAATATAAAGGTATGCCAGCATTCAAATCAGCAACCAAGAATATTGAAAAATTATTACGTCAAGGATATTTAGAATTGGCCTAAGTATGAATACTCCTGCTGCAATACCTCTCAATGAGCAAGTGATCCTAATCACCGGATCCAGTCGTAACATTGGATTAGCCATAGCTCTTGAATTTGCTAAATACGGCGCCAAAATAGTGATCAATGCCCGTAGCGATACCAAGTCGGCCCAAGCAGCAGCCCAGGCTGTGACTGAAGCCGGTGGTGAGGCTATGCTGATACTAGCGGATGTTGGCATTGAACATCAAGTGCAGGCCATGATTGATCAGGTATTAACCGTCTGGGGTAAGATTAGCGTCTTAGTCAATAATGCTGGTTTACGCCGTTCATGTGCTTTAACGTCAATGTCTACAGCCGAGTGGCGCGAAGTTATGGCAGTAAATCTCGATGGACCATTCTTTTGCTGCCGTGCGGTAGTACCGAGCATGATTAACTCCAATTACGGAACTATCATCAACATTTCCGGTCTCAACGCCCACATAGGCCGCGACCGCTGGTCTCACGTCTGCGCCAGCAAAACCGGTGCTATCGGACTAACTAGGGCATTGGCAGTTGAGTTGGCTCCCCACAAAATTACTGTTAACCATATAATACCGGGTCCTATAGCTACCGAACGTAGCCATAGTTCAGATATGCTAGAAACAGCTAAAAGAATAGCCGGAGTACCCATTGGGCGCTTAGGTCATCCGAGCGAGATTGCAGCATTATGTGTGTTTTTAGCTTCGGAAAATAGCAGATTTATTACTGGCCAAACCTTGCATATTAACGGTGGTGCATTGCGATGCTAAACCAGTTCCGGCACATAGTGCAGCCCACCCTAATAGCCATAATCGTTTGCTACGTACTGGATGAACTACACGTGCCAGTTGCTTGGCTGATAGGTTCCCTGTTAGTCGGCGTTGCCTACGCTCTAGGAACTGGTCAACCCCACCCATTACCCAAAATGTTTTTAAATATCGCTAAGGCCGTCATTGGCATAGCCGCAGCTGCCCGTTTTGTACCCGACAACCTGGTAACCATGGTGGCATACATAATTCCCCTGCTCCTAGCCCTAGGCATTACCGGGGGATTAGCCATGCTCAATGGTTACCTAATAGCACGCTGGAGCGGTATCGACATTGTTACCAGCTTACTAGGCTCTATACCCGGTACTGCTACGGCTAATGTAGCTATTAGCAGTGAATTTGGAGCTAACCCATCTATTGTCGCAGTTTTGCAATACTTGCGTTTACTTTTGGTCGCATTTTTAGTGCCAATAATAGCCGGGTTACTAAGTAGTTATACCGATCCACAGCCCAATGTAACCATATTGGTACCACCAAATCCTGCTGTACCAATATCACAGTTATGGAACATTATGGTAATAGGAGGTTGCTGTACCATTGGCATTTGGCTAGGACAACGTTTAAAATTACCCACTAAAGGGTTTTTAGGCGCTTTTATCTGCGGATTGATACCCTTTGGTTTATCGCCGGGTCAATACTCCATACCCCAACCCGTAATGCTAGCCGCATTATTGATTGTAGGCATCAGCGCTGGTTTAAAATTTGACTGGCAACATATAACTGGTTTAAGTAAGGCTATGCTATTAGAAATTGTTTTAGTTCTATGGCTTGTAGCTTGCTGCCTTGGAATTGCTTACTTACTGCATAACTTTACTAATATTGATATAACTACTGCGGTATTAGCATTTGCCCCCGGCGGTATGGAGGCAATGATTGCTACATCCAACCAATTGGGTGCTGATACAGGTCTGGTATTAATGATTAAATTCACACACCAACTGGTTATTATCTTCACTGTTGGAATCATACGCCAAAGATTGGCTACCGTTGATAAAATACCTTGACTATGGCGTATCTCAGTTATTCTGTTCTGCAAATATAGGTATTAACTAAATTAGTTGTTTGATCATTCTCACACTTCAGCATGGGAATGCAGCCGGGGACGCTCCAGCGTCCTCACAAAAAACATGAATATATTAGATGTCAATAAACGATAGTAGATTTGTCAATTTTATTTAAAACATATAACTACACTTGTTAGATTAAAACCTCACCCAATTACATATGAATAGCGATAATAAAATATGATTAAAACGATTGACGGTGTGTTACAAGCTCAAGACACTAAATTTTGCCTAGCTGTAACCCGTTGGAATAGCTTTGTGGTAGAACACCTACTAACTGGCGCACTAGACACCCTGAAGAGACACGGTGCTCAAGATACAAATCTCACGATTGTGCGTTTACCAGGAGCATTCGAATTGCCTCTGGTTCTAGATCGGCTCGCAACCAAAGGCGAATACGATGCCATAATTGCCCTAGGCGCGGTAATTAGAGGTGGAACGCCGCATTTTGAATATATTTCCTCTGAATCAGTTAAGGGAATAGCGCAGGTAAGTTTAAAATATGGAATTCCCATTGCCTTTGGCCTATTAACGGTGGATAATATCGAACAGGCCATAGAACGCTCTGGTACCAAGGCTGGTAACAAGGGTGCGGAAGCTGCGCTTTCGGCCATTGAAATGGTCAACCTATTAAAGCAAATAAATCAGTAAGCAGTACATATGACCATATCCAAACGCAGTCGCTCCCGTCAATTTGCCTTACAAGCTATTTATCAGTGGCAAATGACCGGTCAAGATGTTATCCTAATTCTCGATCAGTTCTTAGAAGACGAACGTTTAGCAAAGGCTGATGTAGATTTTTTTATGGATCTAATACAGGGAATTCCAACCAATTTGAATACCTTGGATCAGGAGTTGCAATCATTAATCGACAGGCCGCTGGAGCAAGTAGATGCGGTAGAACGCGCCGCCTTACGCATTGGTAGTTATGAACTCATAAAACATGCAGCAACTCCATACCGCGTAATAATTAATGAAGCCGTGGAATTAGCCAAGATTTTTGGCGCCGATCAAGGGCATCGCTACGTTAATGGAGTATTAGATAGACTAGCACGCCGTATACGTAGCCAAGAAGTTGACATGGCAGCAAAAAAACCGCAATGAGCTTATCGGAATTTGCCATAATAAATAAGTATTTTTCTACCTGTGGTAACATGCGCCCTGATTGCTTGCTTGGTATTGGAGACGACGCCGCGCTACTGCGCATAGCAGATCGGGATTTAGTCGTAACCCAAGATACACTTGTTGCTGGAGTTCATTTTTTCCACAACGCTGAACCGTATGGATTAGGCCATAAATGCCTAGCGGTAAATCTAAGCGATCTAGCTGCTATGGGTGCTGAACCAGCTTGGTGTACTTTAGCAATTACCCTGCCCACAGCCGATCCTAACTGGTTGGATGCCTTTGCCAGAGGTTTTTGTCAACTAGCCACTAGTTATGGAGTGCAACTTATAGGTGGAGATACTACTAAAGGCCCTCTAATGATTAGCGTTACCGCGTTGGGATTAACTCCCAAATGGCAAGCACTACGACGCTCTGGAGCTACCCCTCACGATCACATTTATGTGAGCGGAAACCTAGGCGATGCAGGTTTAGCCTTATATCTACTATCTGAAAATTATACAATAAACGACGATATCCGCCAGCGTTTGGATATGCCCACACCCAGAATAGCCTTGGGATTAGCCTTGCGACAAATTGCCAGTGCTGCTATCGATATCTCTGACGGCATAGCTGCAGATTTAGATCACATCCTGCAAGCAAGTGGAAATTTAGGTGCGGATGTGTATCTTAACCAAATACCCAACTCCGCCGCCTTTGCTCGTCATGTTACCCTGGAAGATCAAAAATTATCCTTCATGAATTCTGGTGATGATTACGAATTATGCTTCACAGTACCAGAATCTCGCACCGTGACCATAACAGAAATTAGTGCTAAATTACATCTAAAGCTAACCCACATCGGTAACATAAGCTCTGAACCAGGTCTGCGTATACACAATAAAGACGGAAAATTGTTGTCTCTGCATAAAAATGGATATCAACACTTTACTTAACATAAAAAACTATCACGATAAATATTTTAATCGGCATAGCAAGTATCTAGTTTAATAATCATGCAAATTATACGTAACATACACAATTTACATCCAGCTGAAAATTGTGTAGCAACCATTGGAAATTTTGATGGTGTACATTTGGGACATCAGGCTGTATTGCGCAACTTAATCACCAGAAGTAAGGTTCTAGGTTTACCAAGCACCGTTGTGACCTTTGAACCCCAACCCCAAGAATATTTTTTCAAACACAAAGCCCCACCCCGCCTGACCAGATTACGTGAAAAATTAACAGCAATGCAAAAACTAGGCATTGATAGAGTCCTGTTGCTACCGTTTACCGACAAGCTGGTAGCCATGGCTGCAGAAACCTTTATCGAACAAATTTTAGTGCAAAAACTGGCAGTTAAATTCTTATTTGTAGGCGATGACTTTCAATTTGGCCGTTGGCGACACGGCGACTTTAAACTATTGCAAGACAAAGGTAGTATCTACGGCTTCCAAGTGGAGAATCATCAAACTATGCGTTTTGAAGGGGAACGCATTAGCAGCACCAGAATTCGTGAAGCTCTGCGTTGTGGAAATTTAACTATGGCTAATAGTTTACTAGGACGCAGCTATCATCTTTGCGGTCGGGTCGGACACGGTGCGAAACGCGGTCGTAAATTGGGATATCCAACGGCTAATATAGATTTACACCGTTACGTAAGCCCGGTACGCGGTGTATTCGGGGTCAAAGCCTTTCTAGACGAAAATGTTAGTTGGTTAGGAGTTGCCAATATCGGACAGCGTCCTACCATAACAGGGGATAACCGCATATTGCTTGAAGTTTTCCTATTTGATTTTGAAGGTGATTTATACCATAAACACTTAACTGTTGAGTTATTATGTAAATTGCGCGATGAACAAAAGTTTCACTCCCTGGACGAGCTTAGTTATCAGATTGGTAAGGATACAACAAAGGCGCGCGCAATGCTCGCTACCATTGGTAATAATTAGCAATAAAGTATGCTAATAATCACAAAAACAGCAATTTAGTAGTTACACATATAAAGTCATATTTAAGCAATAATGCCATCTTTGTAACATATTTACCATAAACTAATTATAAAGGGATACACGACCCAT
>JXSN01000555.1 GCA_001276605.1 Achromatium sp. WMS2 | reverse complement strand
ATGGAAAACATAATTATGATGGTCCATTGGAAGCTGGACTATTAATTTGGCCTTCTTTGATTTAGCCATTCTGTTGTTGTGTTCAGCCAACAGCATCTTGCATTGATACATTTGTTGATGATACCACCATTGTCTTATGATGGTTCTGTCTTTCTTAATGAGCTTCTTCACTCTTGTAGCTCTTGCCTCCTTTAATTCTTGGAGGTATCCCATGGCCTGGTGACTCCCACCAGTATATTTTGATTTGTTGGAGGAACAAACTATCTCTGCTACCTTTGTCCCTCAATGCCTACAGCTAATGTAGCTTTCAGTACCAACTCTACTGTCAAAATCTCTAAATGTAATAACTAAAAACACCAATTTCATATTCCATTAACCATTGATCTAATTACTAGAGCAATCTATAAAAAGTGAGATGATTCTAACATCACATTATTTACTTAGGTTCACATCCAGTTCTTGTCAAACCTCACCACGATGATTGGCTCTTCAACAATCAGTTTCTCCTTCATCCAGATATCCTTACATAGATCTGGGTCCTCAGATCATCCATCCTGATCTTGCTGTAACACAGCCTTCCTCTTAGATCAATTTACTGGATCTCTCAGCTTAATATCAGGTCACCACCCCTGGGTGATATCACATCATGGCAATCTTGCTCTTGTTTAATCACTTCTTACAAATTCTACCTATGGCCATACCAACCCATGATCTGCTGTATGTCGATCTGCTATGGCAATCTCTTCTTTATTCTCAATGTTGATCTTGTATGTTGATCACCTCAGTTGTTTGCAGTTAATATGCATTGACCTCTTTGTTTCTTCAGGAAGCTTATGGAAAACATAATTATGATGGTCCATTGGAAGCTGGACTATTAATTTGGCCTTCTTTGATTTAGCCATTCTGTTGTTGTGTTCAGCCAACAGCATCTTGCATTGATACATTTGTTGATGATACCACCATTGTCTTATGATGGTTCTGTCTTTCTTAATGAGCTTCTTCACTCTTGTAGCTC
>JXSN01000554.1 GCA_001276605.1 Achromatium sp. WMS2 | reverse complement strand
CATTACTAGCAGAGGCTACACTCAAGCCATCCGGGCTAAAGGCTACCGAGTTTACACCATTTTCATGGCCAGTTAAAGTTCGCAGTAACGCCCCATCCGCCACCCGCCATAATTTGATGCTGTGATCCCTACTACCAGAGGCTAAACTAGTGCCATCCGGGCTGAAGGCTACAGAGTTTACATCACCTGCATGGCCAGTAAAGGTCCGCAGTAACGTCCCATCCGCCACCCGCCATAATTTGATGCTGTTGTCGCTTTTACCAAAAATACTCCCACTACCAGAGGCTAAAATAGTGCCATCCGGGCTGAAGGTTACAGAGTTTACATAATTTTCATGGCCAGTTAAGGTCCGCAGTAACGTCCCATCCGCCACTCGCCATAGTTTGATGGTCTTATCCTCACTACCAGAGGCTAAACTCGCGCCATCGGGGCTGAAGGCTACAGAGTATACTAAATTGGTATGGCCTGTGAAGGTCCGCAGTAACGCCCCATCCGCCACTCGCCATAGTTTGATGCTGTTATCAGCACTAGCAGAGGCTAAACTCGAGCCATCCGGGCTGCAGGCCACAGACAGTACCCAATTCGTATGGCCCTGCTGCAGCACCGCTGGAATAGGCTGCGGTTGCAAGGCTAAAGGCAGAGTTACATCCTGATGCAGTTCGATAGTTTGTGTTAGATTACGATAACCGCGGGCGCTGACCTCAATGGGATAGCTGCCGAGCGGCAAAGACATACCAGGCTCATAAGGCCAGGGCTGATTTAATAACGTAATCTGAGCCCCCTTGGGCCGCGTATTTAGAGTCAAGGTGGCCACTTTCGGCAGAGGTGGTGGCGGTGCTACTGCAACAACTGGTGCGGCCTCGACAACTGGAGGCTGTTTAGGACTTGTTGACATATAATATTCCTGTAGTACGGTAATTTTAATTTTTACTACAAATATGAATAGATTTATATTTCGTCTGGGAGCGCGGGCGTCTCGCCTGCTTATACTCCCAATTATTTTTGCGGGCGCGGA
>JXSN01000553.1 GCA_001276605.1 Achromatium sp. WMS2 | reverse complement strand
TGCCGCTCTGATCTACTATTGCTGGACGAACCCACTAACCATTTAGATTTAGACGCCATAATTTGGCTGGAAGAATGGTTACGCCATTATCAAGGCACTTTACTACTTATATCCCACGATCGAGATTTTCTAGATGCCATAACCAATGCCACCTTATACATCCACAATCAACAAGCAACACTTTATACTGGCAATTACAGTGCCTGCGAACGCCAACGTGCAGAACATCTATCCCAACAGCAAGCTGCCTACCTGAACCAACAGCAGACTATCGCCCATATTCAAAGTTTTATCAACAAATTTGGTGCTAAAGCTACCAAAGCCCGCCAAGCTCAAAGCCGCATCAAAGCTCTAGAACGGATGCAAACTATCGCTCCAGCTTATGCCGATAGTCCATTTAAGTTCAATTTTCGCCCCCCTGAACACCTACCAAATCCCCTATTGCACCTCGACAAAGTCAGCGTAGGCTATTCCGATCAAATAATTCTTAAACATATTAACCTCGTAATAGAATCTGTCGCACGCATTGGAGTTTTAGGCCCTAATGGTGCAGGTAAATCTACCTTAATACAATTACTTGCTGGAAAAATACCAGCCCAAACTGGCCATATCACCCCCGCGCTCCATCTCAAAACTGCCTATTTTGCCCAACACCAATTAGAACAGCTACGTTTGGATCAAAACCCCCTTTGGCATTTACAACAACAGGCCCCTAGAGACTCTGAACAAAACTTACGCAATTACCTAGGAAGTTTTGGATTTAGTGGCGAACGCATCCTTGAGCCAGTACAGCCATTCTCAGGTGGTGAAAAATCCCGTTTAGTCCTGGCCCTCCTCATTTATGATCGTCCTAACCTAATATTACTTGATGAACCCACAAATCATCTGGACTTAGCTACTCGCTTCGCCTTAAGCCAAGCTTTGCAAAGTTACACTGGGGCGGTTATTTTAGTATCTCATGACCGTCATTTATTGCGAGTATGCGTAGATCAATTACTATTAGTTTATAATGGAACA
>JXSN01000552.1 GCA_001276605.1 Achromatium sp. WMS2 | reverse complement strand
GCTACGCCGCCAACCTCAGTAAGCAACTCCCTAGGATTCCCTGCGTCG
Source organism: Achromatium sp. WMS2 (assembly GCA_001276605.1). Taxonomy (GTDB): domain Bacteria; phylum Pseudomonadota; class Gammaproteobacteria; order Chromatiales; family Chromatiaceae; genus WMS2. The sequence continues at coordinate 970 of JXSN01000552.1, read as the reverse complement.
CAACCTATACTGACTTTCAACACTTTAGCCGCGCCGGTCGGCAGTTGGCCGAATTGCATATCAATTATGACCAGCAAGCAATGTATTCAGCCACAATCACCATCCAGCCAAATGCCCCTAGCGATCCGAAGCAGCTATATTATGTAACCAAGATGAAGTACGCCAAAACTGGTAAAACCAAGGATCTAACTAGCATAATCTATAATAAATACATCACAATCAGCAATATCCCAGAACGCGCCTATAACTACATCGTCAGCGGGCGCCCCGCCATCGACTGGGTGGTAGAACGCCAAGGAGTACGTACTGACAAAGCCAGTGGCATAATCAACGACGCCAACCAATGGTCCACTAATCCCAAGTACCCGCTGGAATTGCTACTGCGGGTAATAACCGTGAGTTTGGAGACACTGCGGATTGTGGAGGGATTACCGGAGTTGGAGATTTGAAATATTAGTGCTGGGGACGCAGGAGCGCCCCCGGCGGCGTTCCCATGCTGGAGTATGGGAACAATCAACCATTCAATAATTCCTCAACGCTTTTAGCGTCAAAAATCCCATCCGCCCAAGCCTCCAGCTGATCCGAGGTGGCAGCATCTAACTTTTCAAGTGTGGATGTGGAAAGTTTACCAAATTTACGTGTAATTTGGCGTTTGAGTAGTTCCAATTGGCCCTCAGTTTTACCAACTTTACGGCCCCTAGCCTCACCCCTAGCCTCACCCCTAGCCTCACCCTTAGCCTCACCCTTAGCCTCACCTTCAATTAGGCCAAATTGTCGGCCTTTAGCAACACCCCTAACCTCACCTTCAATTAGGCCAAATTGGCGGCCTCTGGCCTCACCCCGAACCTCACCTTTAGCTACCAATTCCTTATATGCTCGGGTTTCTTCAAGTGAAGTAAGCACGTGTAACATATTTGCAATCTCCTGAGCAGTATTAGTTTTAAATCGCTCCATAAACCAAAACTGTAAA
>JXSN01000551.1 GCA_001276605.1 Achromatium sp. WMS2 | reverse complement strand
TTTTTTTCACCGATGGGACCGCGTTCATCTATCGGTTCGCCTAGGACATTCATGATACGGCCCAGGGTTTCGGTACCAACTGGGACCATAATCGGGGCTCCAGTGCTGGTTACAGTTAGTCCGCGCCGGAGACCATCAGTAGATCCCATCGCGATACAACGTACCACTCCATCGCCTAATTGTTGTTGTACTTCTAGGATTAGGCCACTGGAATCGAGGACCACAGCTTCGTATACTTTAGGTACTTGACCATGTGGAAATTGCACGTCTATAACGGCTCCGATTATTTCCACTACTATACCAGAACTCATCGGCAGTGTTCTCCTAAAGAAAAATTATATTGATATATACTGTATAGTGGCATATTGCACTATGCAATTTATTGTGCTACCAAGCGTATAGTACCGTTTAATCTAGTTTGGCACTGGTTTAAACTGCCGCGGCTCCACCTACAATTTCGGATATTTCTTGAGTAATTGCTGCCTGCCGGGCCTTATTGTACAATAGCTGGAGTTCACGAATGAGACTAGTTGCGTTATCAGTAGCAGCTTTCATTGCTACCATACGTGCAGATTGAGCGCAGGCACCGTTTTCTACCACTGATTGGTAGACCAAAGATTCTATGTAGCGAACTAAAAGATGACTGATTACATCTTGGGAATTAGGCTCATAGATGTAATCCCAATAGCGACTCATTGATTCCATTGCTTCGCCGTGAATGGGGACTAATTGCTCTATGGTGGGCTGCTGAGTCATAGTATTAATAAAGCGGTTGTACACCATATAAATAGCATCGATATCACCTTTCTCAAAGGCATCGAGCATAACCTTTACGGTACCAATTAGGCGATGGAGTGGTACGTTGTATCGCGATGGGATCTACTGATGGTCTCCGGCGCGGACTAACTGTAACCAGCACTGGAGCCCCGATTATGGTCCCAGTTGGTACCGAAACCCTGGGCCGTATCATGAATGTCCTAGGCGAACCGATAGATGAACGCGGTCCCATCGGTGAAAAAAA
>JXSN01000550.1 GCA_001276605.1 Achromatium sp. WMS2 | reverse complement strand
TCATTGCTAGATTCTAATTGTTTTTCACCAGCAGCAGATTGCTGCTGACTAGATTTGGATTGGCCATTGGACTGCTGTTGGTTTTGTTGATTCTCTTTGGATTGTTTACTTTGTCCTGAATTATCGGACTGCTGCTTTTCATTATTTTTTTGATCTTGTTGCTTTTGTTTAGAATCGTTAGATTTATGCTGGTTGGTTCACCAATCAAGATCAGGATGCGGCACAGGCATTTGCAGCAGGTTATTATGAGCGGGCTGCCCAAAAATTTGCCGATCCTTATCGCAAGGGCATAGCTCAATATCGTGCCGGAAATTATCAGGCTGCGGTTAAAAGTTTTGAGCAAGTATCCAGACGTGAAGTCAAAGAAGATGCTAATTATAACCTGGGTAATGCCAGATTTCAGTTAGGCGACCTTTTGGGAGCCATTGCCGCTTACGAAAATACTCTAAAAGAAAACCCACAACATGATGATGCAGCTTATAATTTGGCGCGTGTGCGCGCTATGTTACCCCAGGAAGTACAGCCTGAAGTTCAGAATTCAACTCAGCACCAAAGGCAAGATCAAACCAATCCCCAAGTTGCTGAATCAAAATCACCACAGCCTCAAAGTCCCGATTCATCTAAATCGGAAAAACAACAGGAAAATAAGCCTGATAATTCACAGCGCAAAGATTCGCAATCAAAACAATCTGAAGCTAATAAACCCAATCAACAACGAGATCAACAGCCTGAAAACTCTAAAACCGAGAACAGTAAACAACAGTCAAAAAAATCTGAGGATAATAAGCAGAATCCAGAGCAGTCCAATCAAACTAAGTCGGATCAAAACCAACAGCATAATTCTAACGATTCTAAACAAAAGCAACAAGATCAAAAAAATAATGAAAAGCAGCAGTCCGATAATTCAGGACAAAGTAAACAATCCAAAGAGAATCAACAAAACCAACAGCAGTCCAATGGCCAATCCAAATCTAGTCAGCAGCAATCTGCTGCTGGTGAAAAACAATTAGAATCTAGCAATGA
>JXSN01000549.1 GCA_001276605.1 Achromatium sp. WMS2 | reverse complement strand
GCAATGCGTTCAGAGGAGAATTTGTCCTCCAAGTATACTACCGCAATTTGACCTGTTTCCGGCTGCCACTGAAAATTCTGCTTATCCACTTTAGTTTCTGGAAAAACCAATACCCCGCGTACATCCACACCAGGATGCTGTTCCCCATATAAGGATATTTTCGACATCAGGTTATACCTAATTCTGGGGTTAGGTTGGGCTTGAAATTCCACAACATACACCGGCCCAATGCCGTCACTGGGGGCAAACATGGCATCAATCCGGCGTTCACCACTTTTAAGCGTCGGTGCCGAAAATTGGTATTTATCGGACAGTTCGATGCCAGTAAGCGTGGTGAAAGCCTTCGGATCGGTGGCTAAAAATTGGTATATGGGCAAATCGGTTTTCATGCTGGGTCATTCTAGCATGAACGATATGCATATTCAAGAGTACATTGTGGGGACGCTGCTGGAGCGTCCCCGGCGACGTTCCCACGCTGGAGCCCGGGAATGATCAAAACATATTTTTGTGGGAATAATCAGTAATTACCGCAATAACTCCTCAACACTGTTAGCATCAAAAATCCTATCCGCCCATGCCTCCAGTTGATCTGATGTGGCAACATCTAACTGTTCAAGTGTGGATGTGGAAAGTTTACCAAATCTGCGTGTAAGCAGACTTTTGAGTAGTGCTAATTGGCCCTCGGTTTTACCTTTAGCCACACCTTTATCTACCAATTCCTTATATGCCCGGGTTTCTTCAAGTGGAGTAAGCACGTGTAACATATTTGCAATCTCCTGAGCAGTATTAGTTTTAAACCGCTCCATAAACCAAAACTGTAAAATTGCTCCCAGATTATTACGAATTTGGGGATCTAATTGCGGATTATTTATGGTCTGCCAACATTTTGGCGCCAACTGCTTTAAAATCGTGTTATCCTCTATGAGCAATGGGGCCAAGGTCAAAATAAATGGGTCAGCAGATTCTGCAATGCGTTCAGAGGAGAATTTGTCCTCCAAGTATACTACCGCAATTTGACCTGTTTCCGG
>JXSN01000548.1 GCA_001276605.1 Achromatium sp. WMS2 | reverse complement strand
TATTTATTTGTGATATGTTCTTGATTGCTTTCACTTTCTAATACTTCAAGAATAGTTATAGAATCGCACAGTAATTCGCTTAAAAAGCCTTCTAATACTTCAAAATTTGCTTTATCGCGTAATAACCGCTTGAGGGCCCAATCAAAACTAATTAATTTGCGCTTAGCCATATTTTTACCTACTTCATTCCGGCATGGATTGCCGGAATCCAGATGTCAGGGATGACAACATAATAAAGTTCACCATAAATGAAAAGGGGCAGGGGTGAGGAAAGTAATTACAGAAATCTATTTTTTACCGTAACAACTGCTCGATACTATCACAATCTAATATGGCCTCGGACCAGGTTTCCAACTGTTCCAAAGTAGCCGTATCCAGTTTGCAGATGCTGGCTGGTGACAACGGGCCAAATTTTTTAGTAAGTAGGCGTTTGAGTAGGGCTGCTTGTCCCTTGACCTCCCCTTCGGCCAAGCCAATTTCACGCCCTTTGGCCTCACCTCTAGCCTCACCCTCAATCAAGCCAATTTTACGGCCTTCATCCTTAGCATTAGCCATAGCTGCTTTTAACCCCATGTAATCCAGCAGCCTTACTCAAACGCCTACTTACTAAAAAATTTGGCCCGTTGTCACCAGCCAGCATCTGCAAACTGGATACAGCTACTGTAGAACAGTTGGAAACCTGGTCCGAGGCCATATTAGATTGTGATAGCATTGAGCAATTATTGCGGTAAAAAATCATTTTTTTAACCGTGGTGTTATTATTGAGTGCAGCAGACAACCATACTTTGAATTAACGGTATAACACATGCCCAGATACTTAAATCCCTATACCGACTTTGGGTTTAAAAAACTTTTTGGTGAAGAAAACAATAAAGATTTATTACAAGATTTCCTGAACCAACTATTACCACCTCAGCATCAAATTGCCACCTTAACTTTCAGAAATACGGAACAAATACCAGATGTTAGCGCCGAACGTAAGGCAATTTTTGATATTCACTGCATCAGCGCTACCGGGGAACGCTTGATCGT
>JXSN01000547.1 GCA_001276605.1 Achromatium sp. WMS2 | reverse complement strand
GTGGGGTGGGGTGACTTTGAAATATGAATTGGTATCGTTGGGATAATGAGAAGTTAATTTTGTCGTTACTGGTTCAGCCGCGGGCGTCTAGGGATGAATTTGTCGTGGCGCCGGACTCTATTTGCCGGGTGCGTTTGACGGCTCCGCCTGTGGATGGGCGTGCTAATGCTCATTTGGTGGCGTTTTTGGCTCAGGCTTTTGGGGTTAAGAGTAGTGCAATTGATTTGATTTCTGGGGTTAAGGGTAGGCGTAAAGTTGTTTGTATCCATAAACCTATTAAAATTCCAGAGTTAATGCGGTTATTGATACAAAAACCGGATTCTTGAAGTATTATCCTAGCAATTATCAATTTTTATTTGTCTGTTTATTTCAACTACTTGGAGCGTGGCACGCATGGCGGGCAATACTTTTCGACAGGGATTCCAGGCTTATACTCAGTGGAGGATACAGCTCGTTCGTGTTATTAACGAGTATCGGGTTTGGCTTGAGTCTCAGGAGCTTTTGACTCCGGATTTGAATTTGCGTATTGGAAATTCGGTGTCGTGTTTGGAGACAGATCGGCTTAGTGTGGCGGTGGTGGCTGAGGTTTCCCGGGGTAAAACCGAGTTGATTAATGCTATCTTCTTTGCTGATTATGGAAAGAGGTTGTTGCCGTCGGCGGCTGGTCGTACCACCATGTGTCCTACTGAGTTGTTGTGGGATAGTGATCTTAATCAGGCTTATGTGCAATTGTTGCCTATTGAGACTAGGGAGCAAAATGAGACGGTTACTGAGCTTAAAAAGAAGAAGTATCAGCATTTGTGGGTGAAGCATTTAATTGATATTGCGGTGCCAGATCAGGTTGAGGCTACTTTGAGGGAGATTATTCAAACGAAACAGGTTTCGGTTGCAGATGCGGTAAAATTGGATTTATATCAAGGTGAATTGCACCATGGTTTAGTGTCTAGCAACAATATGGTTGAAATACCACAATGGAGGCATGCTATTGTTAGTTTTCCGCATCCTTTGTTGCAGCAGGGTTTGGTGATTTTGG
>JXSN01000546.1 GCA_001276605.1 Achromatium sp. WMS2 | reverse complement strand
TTTTCAGTGGCAGCCGGAAACAGGTCAAATTGCGGTAGTATACTTGGAGGACAAATTCTCCTCTGAACGCATTGCAGAATCTGCTGACCCATTTATTTTGACCTTGGCCCCATTGCTCATAGAGGATAACACAATTTTAAAGCAGTTGGCGCCAAAATGTTGGCAGACCGTAAATAACCCGCGATTAGATCCTCAAATTCGTAATAATCTGGGAGCAATTTTACAGTTTTGGTTTATGGAGCGGTTTAAAACTAATACTGCTCAGGAGATTGCAAATATGTTACACGTGCTTACTCCACTTGAAGAAACCCGAGCATATCAGGAATTGGTGGCTAAGGGTGAAGCTAGGGGTGAGGCTAGGGGTGAGGCTAAGGGCCAATTAGCAATACTCAAACGCCAAATTACACGTAAATTTGGTAAACTTTCCACATCCACACTTGAAAAGTTAGATGCTGCCACTCCAGACCAATTGGGAGCTTGGGCGGATGGGATTTTTGACGCTAAAAGCGTTGAGGAATTATTGAATGGTTGATTGTTCCCATATTCCAGTGTGGGAACGTCGCCGGGGGCGCTCCTGCGTCCCCAGCACTAACCCTTCAAACCTCCAACTCCGGTAATCCCTCCACAATCCGCAGTGTCTCCAAACTCACGGTTATTACCCGTAGTAGTAATTCTAGCGGATACTTGGGATTAGGTGACCATTGGTTGGCGTCGTTGATTATGCCACTGGCTTTGTCAGTACGTACTCCTTGGCGCTCGACCACCCAGTCGATGGCGGGGCGACCGCTGACGATGTAGTCATAGGCGCGTTCCGGGATATTGCTGATTGTAATGTATTTATTGTAAATTATGCTAGTTAGATCCTTGGTTTTACCAGTTTTAGCATATTTCATCTTGGTGACGTAATATAGTTGCTTCGGATCGCTAGGGGCATTTGGCTGGATGGTGATTGTGGCTGAATACAGTGGTTGGGTTTCGTAATGAATATGCAATTCGGCCAATGCGCGCCCGGCGCGGTTAAAGTGTTGAAAGTCAGTATAG
>JXSN01000056.1 GCA_001276605.1 Achromatium sp. WMS2 | reverse complement strand
TTGAACCTGGGATCAATGGTCCTAAAGGCTACTGCTCAAGCGGCTTGTATTGTTTTTAATGGGTCTAGTTTAGCAATAAGGCATATTATGCAGTTATTAATTAATAAAATGTATGCTAAATCTTGGTAATTAATTGTTAAATCAAAATTTATATGTATTCTAATGGAAAGTTCCTCAGTATCAGGGCCAACCGCGCGGGCGCGAGTAAATCGAATAATTTCGGCAGCATAATCAGCATTAATTGCCAACCAGGCGGTATCAGTAATGCGCCCTGTTTTGCTACGTAATAAGGAATGCAAACGGGCAGCGATGGCTAAACGTTCGTTATAGTTAGACATGTTGTTCCTCCATTATCCAGCTATTACACCAAAATAACTCTGGTGCTTTCCATTAGAATACATATAAATTTTGATTTAACAATTAATTACCAAGATTTAGCATACATTTTATTAATTAATAACTGCATAATATGCCTTATTGCTAAACTAGACCCATTAAAAACAATACAAGCCGCTTGAGCAGTAGCCTTTAGGACCATTGATCCCAGGTTCAAGTTTCAATGGTCCTCTAATCTTAAATATTTATACAACTATCCTAATTTATCTACTAATTTTTCTGGCAAATATTTGCTATATTTCGCTAAAATTAAGCTCCAATACGCTCTAAATGCTCAGAGATATCTAGACCAAGTTGTTCCGAGCTTTCATCAACCCGCACTTCCATAAACAATTGAATTAAGGATAGTATTAGTAAAGAAACTAAACCACTGTAAATTAACACTGCAAAAGCTGCTAAAGCTTGTACTGTGACATCAGAATTCACGCCGGATATTGTATGATCATTTAATAATCCGGTGGCTATTGCTCCCATAAAACCGGCTATTCCATGGATGCCAAATACATCCAGTGAGTCATCTATTCCGATGTGTTTTTTGAAACTTGTGGCTCCTACATAACAAGTTATTCCGGATAAACAACCTATTATTATCGCAGATTTGGGAGCTATAAATCCGGCCGCTGGGGTAACTGCTACTAATCCTGCCACCACGCCGGAACATAGCCCCAGTAGAGATGCTCGCTCCCGCATAACTAATTCCATCATCATCCAAGTTAAAGCCCCTGATGCAGCAGCAATGTGGGTAACTAACATGGCTAAGCCGGCCCTACCGCCAGCACTTAGGGCTGATCCGGCATTAAATCCAAACCATCCGATCCACAATAACCCAGTGCCTGCCATGGTCAATGCCAAACTATAAGGTTCAAACGCTTCGCGTCCATAGCCGCGACGTGGGCCTAAAAACCAAGCGCAAATCAAACCAGATGCTCCGGCATTGATGTGCACTACTGCACCACCGGCAAAGTCAAGGGCCCCCAATTGTGCTAACCAACCTACTGGACTCCACACCCAGTGGGCTATGGGAACATATACCAATAATAACCATAAGCTAATAAACCAAATCATTGCTGTGAACCGCATCCGTTCTACGCAGGCGCCAACAATTAAGGCGGCGGTAATAATTGCAAAGGTTAGTTGGAACATGGCAAATACTGACTCTGGAATTGTTGGGGCCATTAGATTTATGGATATTTCTCCAGTTGTTTGCACATAATCAAACCCGGCAAATAGCATGCGTTCCATGCCACCTATCCAGATATTCCCTGTGGTAAAAGCCAGTGAATAGCCATAGATAAACCACAGTAAGCTAACGATCGCAGCTATCACCACCGTATTGGCCATAGTGTTGATGACATTCTTCTTGCGTACCATTCCACTATAAAATAGTGCAATACCAGGCATAGTCATTAGCAATACCAGGGCTGTGGCAACCATCATCCATACGGTATCAGCGGTTTTTATCGCGTTTTGAGTGACAATTTTGGTCGCTGCTCCTACAGTGCCAGCATCTGCGGCCCAAATGTCATTGGCACTTGCCAATAACCAGAATATTAGTAATTGATAATGCACTAGTTGCATGTAAAGATTTCCTGAATTATTTTATTTACATATTATAGAAGCAAAATTTATGCCATACTTAAGTCCATACTATGGCGGCGCTAGGTATGCTGTGACACTTGGTTGTAAAGAGTATTTAAATTACAAATATTATTGATTTGTTGTGATGGCCAAAGTATGAACTTATGCCCAATATTGGTGCAGAATGGTAATGACAGCTAGACACCCTATTTGCAGATTAGAATTAGATTAAATTACAATAAAATTATATAGCTATGGCGTCTATCATTGATAAGCGGTAAGTTCTTTTAAACTTGAGTAAATCAGTATGTTATTGGAAGTTTTTATAGTAAAGTATGAATTGTAACAGATTGTGTAGGAAGGTTTAAAAAAGATTTATCGATATTCAGCGCTTGCATAACGTCTAACACTATTGGTGTCTGCTATAATTAGCTGTAGGAACGATGTCAGATGCTTTTGACTTTTGAGCTTTTTATTTGCTTTTATGGCACCAATGTGAATTAGGAATGAGGTCGTGGCAGTTTGTCGTAGCCTCATGCAAGGTGACATAATCCAGCTATTTGATAGTATTTAACGATAGGCGATATTACCGTGAAATTTTGCATAAAATGTCATACCACTCTTTGGCCATACCTGATAGCCTTATTTATTGCTGGATTCGCAGCATTTTTGACTTGGCTAACCCTAAGTTATAGTGAATTTGACCCGACAGAAAAAATGCTTATCGCCAGTGGAACCTTCTTGATGGTTGCTGCTACCATAACTCACTACATGATAGCCTGCATGGAACGCCATTGTCGCCACGATCAGGATTACAAAGGTAAGAAACGACGTCCCCATAAAATTGGCAATCGGCAGCGGCCTGTTGGGGTATAACTAGAATATTACAATAGAGGTTAAGCATTAGGTATCGATTGCGAAACTGATTATTCGGCATCCCAGATTTATGATTTAAAACTACGTCCTGACAGTGGGGCGTAGAGTACAAAGAAAAGCAAAAAAAACTACCTAAAGTTCTAGTCGTTACCGATGTTATAGCTGTTACCTATAAATAGAAAAAAGCAGTAGGCAGTTAATACTCAGGATGGTTAAATATTCTCGACATTTAAAATACTGGTAACCTGGTGCGCTACGGCAAGGATGCTTAACACCACGGGTCCGGTTTTGTACTTAACACTGGGAACAACAGTAATCTCACCAATGCTAACAGGGCGCATCCATAAGTAGGGATTTAGCACCGGACCAGCCATGCCTTGCACCGGTGCTTTTTCTCGCTCTAAAAAGTGTACAGCCCGCAGCGCAGATATTAAATCATCACGATATTTTGAATTTGGATCCAAGAGATTAACTGTGGTTTTTGACGCAAGGACGGTATCGGAGGCTGCCGGATCATTATGTAAAAAGTAGGCTGAAAATCCGGATTGTGGACGTTCTTCCTCTTCTTTTCCTACAATTTTTAAAGTGGCTAGGCTGTAAACCGGTATGTATTCTGAACTCCATATGCTGTGTTTTTCATTAAATGCGTGATCTTTTGCAATAGCCTCGTAAGCCTGTGCTTGATCAGCAGCTTTTTTTATTCTGGTTGCATAGAACAGTTCCCGTACTAATGGATATATCATTAATCCCGGAAAACCTTGATTTAAATAGTCTAACACACTGGGATTATTAAAAGTACGGCGTTTACTAGCGCGTCCTAGTTTACGATCATAATATTGTTGGGATAAATATATAATATGTTTAATGCCTTGATCATATAAGCGTTTAATTTCGGTAGCTAATATTGGCAGTTCTTTGTTGGTTTCCGTGTGCATTTGGATTTGAGTACGACTATTATCTGCCCACACTAAATAATCTGAAGAGGTTGCGTCGATACGGTGTAAGCGGTAGGTTCTGGTTATAAAAAGGTCCGAGATGGAATCCTCAGGTTGATCGGGGGGGGCTGGGGTACGTGCACAGGGGCGCGAACTAAAGCTGATGAGGGCTATCTGATTTAATTCAGGACTGGGAATATGTTTATGAGAAACAAGAAGCGGAAAAGCAGCTTGTAGCGCATAAAAACTATTATTGCGTTTGTATTTGATCGCTGCGTCTGTAGCTGTTGTAGTCTCAATAATTCCTTGTACTCGCACTGGAATTGTGTCGGCTAGAGCTATTTCAAGAGCTTGCGATATAGCATAAACAGTTTCCGCAGCAGTTCCAGTTGACGGTTGATGTTTGCCTAGATTAGGGTCATATGCTGGTGTTGCTTGGAGTTTTTCGGTTTGAGTGCGTAAGATCAGCATAGTGGGGCTTGCCGTCAAGTTTAATCTATGTCGCACATAGTGTTCCAAGCGCCTTAATAACACATGCAGTAAAATGCTAAAGGCAGTGCGATAACTAGCTAAGAGTAATTGTTTTTCTTTTATGTCATTTGCTTCTTGACTCCGCTCTTTTTGGCCTATCTGACGCTTAGGTGGGGATGGGGCATTATCTTCGTTGCGGCTGCTTTCACTTAACTGTAAAAATTTAGGATCATAGGTAATTATCAAGCCAGATGGAAAAGCCCAATATACCAAATTTCTCACTGTTTGTTCGGTGGCAACGCCCGGTTGGATTACAACTGGCAGAATATAGTCCGGAATGGCGTGTTCTAAATCCATTGTTATAGGATCAGTATCCAATTTAGTAATACTGTGCTCGCTTAAGGTGACTTCTACGCGTATTGAATTTAGGGCCTGGACGGTTGAGGTATGCGGCGTTATAGTTGTGTACTTGATGAATTCAGCCAGTTCATTTTTGCTGTTATCAATATTCAAGATTTCGGAGGCACAGTCTTCCACTTTGCTAAAATTTATCAGTGAACGTTCTATGTTGATATGGTAAACGATTGGTTTGGTTGGATGTAGCAGTTGTTTTAAAATTTTACCCCTAGTTTGTAAAGACTTAACTAAAATCTTAGCTATTGCGTCTATTTTCGATTGTTTGGAGGCAGATTTTAAGCCTTTGCTCTTATCCAAAGCTTGCAATTTTGTTAACAAAATTTGAATTTTACCAATTAACTGTTGGATATCCGTTGTGTTCTGAAGCTTTGCAACCGTAGTCCCCAAGGCTGCTGCTTCAGCACTACCATCACCTACTATGTCATCATCTCTAAAAATAGTAGCTAGAAAGATCATGGTGGCTAAATCGTATCTGCTGATTTGGGAGTTAGCCGCTCCTAGATTTTTAAAGTGTTGCTGTAATTTTGATTTTATTTCTAAGATCCTAGATAAAAAAGCTGTTTCACCATATTCAGGGTTAATACCATTAATGCGAAAATGATAGTTAATATGGCGTATGACCTCAGTAGCTTCAGCACCATATTTATCTGCGGTCTCAAACACAATAGATTGGGCGTGACACCACACTGGCAGACAATTGTAAAATATTACGTTAGAGAGGATTTCATTGAAGCTAAATTCGCCAGCAGCTCCAAAGGCAAAACTCAAATTTACCTGGATTACTTCAGCATTGGGATTGGCGAAGTAATGAATAAGTGTGGAAACGCGTCTTACGTAAGTTATAAATGGCTTAGGATCATATTCAATGTTTTTACGCGCTTCTAAATCGCTAGCTATACCTTCCATAAGGTGCAATCCCATGTACAAGCGCAATCGATATAGGATTTCTTGCTCTAAAAAATCTAAAAATCTAGCTAATTGTTGATTAGGATTTGTTGCCAGAGTGTGTAAATTATCAGTAATTTCCTCTAAATCAGCAGGATCGATTCCATCGCGTTGTAGATATGTTTTTATGCTAGTAATCAAGTTCTCTAGATGTTCGTCGCGGCTGCCGTAGACGGTTTCCACACAGTCAAGGACACGCGCTAAATCCTGAGTATTGTTGGATTGGCTGCTGGTGATTTTAAAGGGGGCAATCTTGGTGGAGGTATTAGGATTAAAACTTTTTATTTCTAAGCGTTGTGCCATACCACCTATAAGTAGTGCCCCCTCTTGGCAAAGCAATTGTAAATCTTTAGACGTAACTCTATGTAATTCTTGATCAATAAGCTCGGCTAATTTCCAAACCGCAGTGGACAAAGCCTTATTAGTCCCCGGGACAATGCGGCCACCGATTGTGGTTTGCAATAAAGTAGGGGACGGGGCTACATACTGAAAAAAACCTTTATTCGGTTCTTTAGATTTGATTTGCTTAAAACCTTCAGTGAGATGATGTTTAGCCATAATTTGGCCACTATTGAATATTACCGAATTATTCTGAATTTCAAAGATACGGACATTCGAATCCAATAACTTTGTTATAGATTCATTAAGCATATTTACTACTGGCACTAAATTTATGCAAGCCTGGATGGGATTGGTGGCAAAAGATGCACCATCTTCTAAATTGTTCATAAAATAATCCTGATGAGATGTAAAACGTGGGTTGTGTACTCAATAGTGAATTCAAGCAATATAAATTATAGCTAAATCAATGTAAAAAGATCAAGACTTTCCGATTGGCATGCATTGTTATGCATTTTAGAGTTCAAATAATAATGGTGATTAAAAAATATTTATAATATATTGCTATAGTTTTGAATTATTAACATAATTAAGGCATGGTAGAGTTTGGGATGTTTTGCTTGAATAATTGCTATGTACCATTTAAAATAGGTTGGGTATAATGATGCAAGTATAATACTCTCATCCATAAATATGTATAATGCTCTGTTTATTGTATAATCAACTAAATTAAATACGAATACCAAAACTATAGCCAATACCTGTTGCTTACGCTGCCGAACGTATTAGCGTAAATAAATATTTAGCATCTTTTCTGGCTATAATTAGTTTTTGAAAGCGCGATCATGTAAGATGGTATGGACATTTTTGCGGTGGCAAACTCCAAGTAAGATGAGACTTAATCAGCTACACTTAGTTTGCACCTAAATCCTATATCATAGCTACAAATTACCCGTATAAAATTCAAAATTAATAGGACTTTAATGAATATAATTAAAATGATAATTGCAAGAGGTGTCTCATTGGCTTGGCTGGGCCAATTCCATGGTTTTGCACTGTTGCTGATTGCAACTGTTATGCCGCTTCATGCAGAAACTTGGGATTGCGAATATAATGGTCATTGGACCTCGTATTACGATGATAATTCTGGAGATTTTACCTGGAAAGTTATTTGGGAAGCCAAGGATACCATGGGATGGTCCATAGGTGGTGAATATACAGATCGTTACGGCCAATCAATGTTAGATGGCAATTGTTTAAATCACGAATGTATGCTATTTCAAGAATATCACAGCGGTGAATTACAGGGCAAACGTTACTATTGGGCCGGAACTTACACGGACAAGAAGCTTGATGCTGTTAACACGGAAAATACCTTTACTGGTACTTGGGGAGCTTCAGTTGATGCCATGGATGGTCAGTGGCAGGCTACTGGTACTTGCCATAAAAATTGACCACAGGTGGTTATTAATAGCATTACACTAATATAACACACAAGAATTTGAGAAGATATAAATTCACAGGATAATAGTAACTATGGCTATTATACACCACTCTGCCATAATTGCCGATACTGCTATCATACACCCTACGGTGCAAATTGGTCCATATTGTATTATTGACCAAGATGTTGCAATAGGAGCCGGTTGTGTCTTAGATAGTAACGTTCGAGTATATTCTGAAACCACATTAGGTACTAATAATCGTATCTGTCATGGTACCACTTTGGGTTCAGAACCTCAAGATCTAGGTTTCAATACCAGCAAATCCAAACCTTTACTGATTGGTAATAATAACCATTTTAAGGAAAATGTAAACATAAGTCGTGGCATTAAAACCCCAACTGGTACCTGCATTGGCGATCATAATTATTTCATGACTTTTTCCCATGTTGGTCATGATTGTATTATTGGCAACCATAATATTTTTGCTAATACTGCTACCTTGGCTGGCCATGTAGAATTGGCAGATCACGTATTTGTATCAGGACAAGTTGCTATACACCAGTTTTGCCATATTGGCTCTTACGTTATGATCGCGGGACTTACGGGTGTTTCTAAGGACGTGCCGCCTTATCTTCTGGTAAATGGCCAACGGGCTAAAATGGTGGGGTTAAATACTATAGGTTTAAGGCGTAATGGTTTTTCAGCACCGCAACGCCAGGCTATTAAACAGGCCTATAATATACTATATCGCTCGCGACTGCCCCAAACGGCTGCTTTGGCTCAGCTACGATTACATCAGGATAATCCTCACATTAAAACTATAATAGATTTTGTTGAACATTCGCACCGAGGTTTGGTAGCACACATTCTAGATAGTCGTACCTAATATTTACTATGTTTAGGATATACTTAGTTATCAATTCACAATTATTACTATACCAATAAAATCAACTTAATGTACATTGGTTGGTTGTTATTAGTTATAATTGATCGTGTAGCTGTAGCATGTGTATGCGGTTATTGAGATTGCGTATATTATCTTCGAGAGTGAGGTTGATTGTGTATTATATTCGATTAATGGTTATATGGTTTAGCATACTTACTGCGAGTACCGTAGTTTTAGCCGCGAACCATGTCACGGAAGTAAGGTTTGACCGCGGTAGTTCCCAAGCAGCGTTTGATGGCGCAGTGGTAAATGGCGATAATGATGTTTATACCCTAAGCGCCAAAGGTGGGCAGACTATGGGGGTGGAAATTACCTCAGTGGAGGATAACGCTGTTTTTTCTATATATCGGCGCTTGGGCCGTAAGTGGGTAGCATTGCCGGATGCTGGTCCTGAAAACGAGGGATCTGGTTGGAACGATGTGTTACCAGGTACTGGAATTTCCCAGCTAAAAATTGTAGTTGGCAGTAGTCGTGGTAATGCTACCTACATATTAAAAATAAACATTGAGTAGTATAGTTGTTTGGGGATAACTATTCAGGCTTTACCCCAGCCCCTCTCCATAAAACTCACCCCCTCATTCCGGCAGGGATTGCCGGAATCCAGATACCATGGATGGGGTTAATAGACGTTTTCTTGCTTACCTTTTCCGATCAAGAAATGAGGCAGAGTGATGTGGTAGGTAGTTACCAGGCTAGTCAAATGGGGCCATTGGCCCCAAAATTCACAATGCTATATGGTTTCCACATTCGATGTGGAGATATAGATGAGGATACTCCGGCGTCCCCACGAGAACATGTTGTATGTTAAAAAGCTATTAATAATTAGCACTATTTTTTGCTTAAGTAATTATAGGTGGCTCTTACTGCACTTTGGTTTTACCGTCACAGTTTGGTTTAGTAGCTGAATTGGGAGTTATGACGCAAATATATTGCTTGGTGGTAGAGCACGCAGACGGTTGGGATTGAAACATGATATTAGACCAGATGGTGATGATGCCACTGGCAATTAGCAGTAACCCCGCTGCTGGTTGCAACCAGGGAATATGGGGGCGGTAAGTGAGGCGGCCGGTTACGAAGCTGCCAATCCAGAGCCCGGGTAGGGTTCCTAAGCCGAATGCGAACATTTGCAGGGCGCCGTCCAGAATCGAGCCGGTAAGGGCGGCGACCATGAGCATGGAATAGACCAGGCCGCAGGGTAACAAGCCCCAAAAAATTCCGATGCGCCAGGCTTGGAGTGGGGTTTGTACTGGTAATAGGCTTTTAATCCAGGGTAAAATGCGATGCCAAAGGGGATCGCCAAGGCGTTCGATGCGGCCCAATCTAGGTAGCCAGCCGGCTACGTAAATCCCAATAATTACTACTAAAACTCCGGCTATAGTGCGCAAAGCATGAATTAGCAAGGTGGGTTTTACCATGTGCCCGATGAGTTGGCCCGCACTGCCGCTGATGGCGCCGGCTAGGGTGTAGCTAGTGATGCGGCCAAGGCCGTAGAGGAGGGTAAAACCGGCCAGGCGCAGGCGGTGATTGCGGATTTCAGCTGCTAAACTCATGGTCATGGCGCCGGCGATGCCGCCACACATGCCGTAACAGTGTAGGATGCCGAGCCAGCCAACTAGGAAGGCGGTGAACATGTAGGCCGTTGGGGATTATCAGTAGTATGGGGTAATATTAACGTGTTAAATTCAAATAAGGTCCGGGGTTGGGGGTAAGATTGGTGAATTTGGTACTAATGCAACCTCATCGCCATCGTCAAGTCGGGTTAGGCCTTCGGCAAATTGGCGATTGACGGTGATACGTAATTGGTTACTGGCAAACAGGGGTGCGGCCCCGGGTTTGCGCAGACTTAGGAGGTGGAGTAGGGTGCTGATATCGGTCACTGTAGGTGGCAGTTCTAAGGTTTCGGTTTCCAGGCGTAGTTTTTGGGCCAAGTGGGCAAAGTATAAAATTTTGATGCGGCGGGTGGCAGTGGGCAATTGGCGAGTGTAGCCGTAATCCTGAATTTTTTTAAGGTATGCTTGCCAGTTTTGTTGGTAGTTAGTACCAAGTTGGTACAGGGTATCCCAGGAGTAGATGCTGGTATCGTGGCCATCATCAAAAATTATGCGAATGCCATACTGGCCTTGGGGTTCGATGGCAGTTATGTTGACGGTTTCCTTGCCTACTACAGGTTCGGTCATGGTGCGGACTTCTGCGGCTTTGGAAAATACCCGCAAGTATTCGCAGGGTAGATCAAAACGGTTACCATCATTAAATTTTATGCTTAGGATGCGCGATTTTTGATGTAATTCAATGGCATTAGGGATGTGGGGGTTATTTGGATGTGTCAACTTAAGTTAACCTCCAGCTTAGGAAATGGGCATGTTGTACGAGCGGCCAGCGGTGCTCTGCGTTGTGGCTATGTTACCACAAACCAGCACCCACAAAAAAGGGACCCTGCGGTCCCTTCTGCGGTTGGTGTTGCTTAGATCAGAATGAGTGATCAAGTTGGATGGCAAACACGTTGTCGTCTAAGTTTAATCCACCCACCTTGGTGGTATTGTTTACGTCTTTAGCCCGATACAGCACTTGGATGTCAGTGCGGTTGCTGAGACTATATTCTAAGCCCAAAGCCCAGGTGTTGAAGCCGGCAATTCCAACAGTTCCATCGCCATCAAATTCACCATACATGCCTTTAACTCGGATACCAGGCATCAGGTCGTAAGCTCCGGACAATTGCCAGGCACTAGTGTCAGCACCGGTCAGGAAAGCGGTCTCATCGCCATGCTCATAGATAAAGGAGAGGCTGACGTTGTTGAAGTTCAGTATACCTACACCAAAACGCCACTTGTTGTAAACTTCATTGCTAGCTATGCTGGTAGTACCAACAGCGGACGAAGGTAAGCTGCGGGCATCGATGCTTTCGTAGGCTATAGAGCCGTAAAACGGTTCATTGTCCTCATGGTACGTTAAGGACGTAGAGGAGGCCCCGGAGAAATTGTCGGCCTTGGCGAAGGTATCGCTGGCGTTGCCTTGCACTAGCGCAGTAGCCATAGTAAAGCCAAAATATTTTGGGCTGACCAGGGCAATGACGCCGCCTACACGTTTGCCATCAAACAGACCCACACCGCGGGTACTGAGGCGTGTTGGATTAATAGCTGGATTGGGTCTAAAAGCACCCTCGTCATCATTATCTGCCATAGTATCCATGAAGAAATCTAACTTGGCAGTCGACATCTTCAATGGGGTATCGTGGCGGCCCATGAAGAAGGTACCAAAATCGCCGGCTAAGCCTACGTAGCTATTGCGCAAAGCTCCAAAGCTGTTGTTAGTGGAATTTCCATTAAAGCCTGAGCCCAC
>JXSN01000545.1 GCA_001276605.1 Achromatium sp. WMS2 | reverse complement strand
TCCGGCGCAGGCGTTAGATGATAATAAGGTATATGCGGTGGTGTGGCAGGTGTTGCAGGCGTTGCGGGCGCATGATGATCGGTTTGATGCGGTGATTAATAAGTTGGATTTGTTGCATGAGCGTCCGGATACTATGGAGATAGTGGTGATGTTGGATGCGATTGGGGCTGGGGCGGCGGTTTCTAAACCTAAATCTGGAAAGAGTGCGAAAAAGGGGCGGTCTAAGCCGGAGTTGGATGCTGGTAAAATTGGGGAGTTGCAGTTTGATGTTGGAGAGATTGAGCGGGCGATTTATGCTAAGATTGTGAAGAAGTGTGGTAATCGTAGGCATTGGGAGGAGTGGGCGGAGGATGTGGCGAATATTGCCAAGCGGCATATTGATACTATTCATAAGTTGTTAGTAGATCCTCAGCAGGGGGCGGCGCAGGCGGCGTTTGCGGAGTTTGCTAATGGGTTGCGGAAAAATCTGAATGCGGGGATTAGGGATGGGGAAATTGTGGAGATGTTGGCGCAGCATTTGATTACCCAGCCGGTGTTTGAGGCCTTGTTTGCAAATTATAAGTTTGCGGCGGAAAATCCTATGGCGCAGGCGTTGCAGCAGGTGGTGGCGCGGTTGCAGTTGCAGCAGGATACGGCGGAGTTGCAGGGGTTTTATGCCAGTGTGCAGGAGCGGGCGGCGGGGATTGATAATGCGGCGGGGGGGCAGCGGGTTATTTTGGAGTTGTTTGATAGGTTTTTTCGGTCGGCGTTTCCACGCTTGACAGAAAAGTAGATCGGGGGAGCACACGTGGGAACTGCACGGACGGGCGCGGATCTCATACCGACTTCTACTTGTCAACCGCCCCGGGCCACTCAACCCCCTCTGCAGCAATCGCACCACAAAAGTCCCGGTGCCAGTAAACGGATCCAAAATATGCACATGTTCCGCCTCCAATCCATACCCAAACTCCTGATGCAACAACTGATCCACCCCACGAATGATAAAATCCACCACCTCCACCGGTGTATACACAATCCCCAACTTTTCTGTCAAGCGTGGAAA
>JXSN01000544.1 GCA_001276605.1 Achromatium sp. WMS2 | reverse complement strand
TAGGGTTCGATATCGATCCGGATAAAGTAGAGAACCTCAACCGCGGTCACAGCTACATAAAGCACATAGGATCGGAGGCCATTGCCGCGGCCTGTGCTTCGGGCTTTGAGGCGACCACGGATTTTTCCAGGTCTGCAGAAGCGGATGCCCTAATCTTGTGCGTTCCTACCCCCTTAAACAAACACCAGGACTTTAGATTTTCGCAGTAATATGCCCCGGTCATTCATAGCCTCTATCAATTTGCCCACTACCCACCGCGGCATGTTGACGTTAACTTCGCCTGCCAGTTCGATAAAGCGGGTACTCAAGCCATATTCCCTTGCTTTCCAGGTTAAGTAAAAGGGATCGATTGGAATGCAGTGTCCACCTAAACCTGGACCGGGGTAAAATGGTGTAAAACCAAAGGGTTTGGTAGCAGCAGCGCGTATTACTTCGTAAATGTCAACGTCCATGCGATCACAGATAATTTTCATTTCGTTGACTAAGCCGATGTTGACGGCACGATAGATGTTTTCCAGTAATTTAGTCATTTCTGCTGTTTTCGTGGAACTTACTGGTACTATCTGGTCAATTGCTAGCCTGTATAGCGCTTTACCAATTTCCAGGCAAGCTGGGGTGTGACCACCTACAACTTTGGGGGTCGTTCCGGTGTTGAAATGCTGATTACCTGGGTCTTCCCGTTCGGGGGAATATACCAAGAATATATTGTAACCTACTCGTAAACCCGTAGATTCGATTCTTGGTAATAACTCCTCTTCGGTGGTTCCAGGATAGGTTGTGCTTTCTAGGGAGAGTACTTGGCCAGCACGCAGATAAGGGACAATTTCTTCGGTGGTGTTAATTACAAAGCTTAAATCTGGTTCCCGGTATTTGTTTAAGGGGGTAGGAACGCACAAGATTAGGGCATCCGCTTCTGCAGACCTGGAAAAATCCGTGGTCGCCTCAAAGCCCGAAGCACAGGCCGCGGCAATGGCCTCCGATCCTATGTGCTTTATGTAGCTGTGACCGCGGTTGAGGTTCTCTACTTTATCCGGATCGATATCGAACCCTA
>JXSN01000543.1 GCA_001276605.1 Achromatium sp. WMS2 | reverse complement strand
TTTCGCCTGAAAGGCAGTGGTTGGTATGAGACTGATTTTAAAGGTGGAAAGAAGAAAAATATTCATGGGGAATCTGCTGAAGGTGCATCTAAACCTAGTGCCGATGTTGCAACCGCAGATAAGAAGGTGCAACCAAAGGCGAGCTCTGTGATGGCGGACTCAAAACCAAATCAACAAGCCAGTGCTTGCAGTTAAACGCTTATGTATGTAAGAATTCCCGCCAACTATTAGTTAATTATAAATTGGTTAAAATTGGAGACCATTGAATATGAACCAAACCTACTATGATGCCGTTACCAAAATGGAGCAAATGGGCGTTGACGATGAATATGTCCAAGGCTGGCAGTCAGGATTCGTAGGTAATCCAAAGCGCGAGGAGCAACGTTTAACCGAGGCTTATGAAGCCGGTTATGCCGATGGCGAAGAGAAGAGTTTAGATAATTTGGAGCAGTGGGTACAAAAATAGGGTGTATATTTAAGGTCCGATTTAATCTTAACATAGGACATTAGGCAGGCGTCGCATTGATGGCGGCGCCGGCGGAAGTCTCGGACTTATGGCTCTAACTGATAAGGCCGTGTGTTGTTTTGGTTATTTGGCGGTAGATTTCCTGGCTGTCTTGGTCCATTACCTGATCCATTAGCCAGCGGTTGGTGGCATCAGTCCCCATAATCTGTTGTATTTGATGGCCAAGATGCCGTGACATGGGGTAAGATGGGCCATCGGCATTGAGGTTGAATTCGCTGTATTCGTGATTGCGGTTGTTTAAGCCATCGATAAAATAATGACTATAGTTTCCAGGTCCGAAGAGATCGTAACTGTTGTCTTGCACTATGGTCCCTAGTTTAGCTGCCAATTCTGAGATGAGGGCTTGGCGGTCTTCTGGCGTGACCATGGTGTGAGTTAGCCGATCTACTATATGGATTTGAAAATATAGGTATTCAATTATCACGGTCAAGCGCTGTTTATCATCTTGATAGGTAAAGTGTTGATTGTGTAATTTGATGGCATGGTCTTTAGCAATGCGCCAAGCGTTAAAAGCAAGGGCGCTGGC
>JXSN01000542.1 GCA_001276605.1 Achromatium sp. WMS2 | reverse complement strand
CGCGAAGAAGGCTCTGCTGCTCTCGCATAATAGTTTTAGGAGTTAATATGTCTGAAAACACTACAGCTAAACCGCTGCCTGATCCCGAAGAAGTCCGGGAGATCATGCTGCGGCCGTATCCAGTAAAAACTAAACGTAAGCGGGCCAAGCAAGTTTTATTAAATGATCCGAGTTTGCCTCCATAGATCGGTGGCACATAACGGTATTTAACATCGCAGTGTGACAACGCGCTACTTCACCGTAACTCACATCGCCGCTGAGGGTAGCAGTAAGATGAATACCACAGCGTTTGAGTAACTCGTCAATTTCCCAAGCATCACCGCCAATGTTATATTCACCCAAAATATTGATACTAAATTTAGCTGTGTTGGGGGTATCATCTTGACCAATAATGTTTTTAAATACTCCATTATTGGCAATGTGATGGCCTGCGGATTGGCTAACGCCCTTGTAACCCTCGCAGCTAAAACCCATGACGTTAATGCCCAATTTGTTTTTCATTTCCATGGCAACGGCATGCACGTCGTCACCAATCAGACCCACTGGACAGGTAGATAATATGGCAATGGCTTTGGGTTTGAAAATATCGTAGGCCTCTTGAATTGCTTGTTTGAGCTTTTTCTCACCCCCAAAGACAATTTGCTCCTCTTGCATGTCGGTATTCATGCAATATTGCATAAAGTTGGTTTCGCCATCTTCCGGGCGTGCGAGGTTACGACGAGACAGCCAGGCATAGAAACCGCAGCCTACTGGTCCATGAGTAATTTGCAATAGATCGTATATTGGACCCATAACCACACCCCGGCATCCAGCGTAGGTGCAGCCGCGTTGGGTGATGATACCAGGGACAGTACGGGTATTGGCACCGATCTCTGGAGGCAAACTCGGATCATTTAATAAAACTTGCTTGGCCCGCTTACGTTTAGTTTTTACTGGATACGGCCGCAGCATGATCTCCCGGACTTCTTCGGGATCAGGCAGCGGTTTAGCTGTAGTGTTTTCAGACATATTAACTCCTAAAACTATTATGCGAGAGCAGCAGAGCCTTCTTCGCG
>JXSN01000541.1 GCA_001276605.1 Achromatium sp. WMS2 | reverse complement strand
ATTGTTCGTTATCTAGATATTAGCGATGGCAACATGCAGGAAGGCTCGTTTCGGGTGGATGCTAACATTTCGATTCGCCAACTGGGAACAACTAAACTTGGAACCCGTGCTGAATTAAAAAATATCAATTCTTTTAAATTTTTAGAAAAGGCCATTGAGTTTGAAGTAGACCGTCAGATAGACATTCTAGAAGCAGGTGGCACGATAATTCAAGAGACCAGGTTATATGATCCCAATCGCAATGTAACCAGATCAATGCGCAGCAAGGAAGAGGCCAATGACTATCGTTATTTTCCCGATCCTGATTTGTTGCCAGTAGCCATTGATACTGCTTTTATCCAGAATGCTATAGCTGGGCTACCAGAATTGCCTGATGCCAAACGCCAGCGCTTTAGCCATCAATATGCTCTTTCAGCAGTGGATGCGGAGCAACTAACTACCAGTCGTGCCATGGCGGATTACTTTGAGCAAGTTGTGGCAGGTTGTGGGGATGCCAAGTTGGCAGCCAATTGGATTACAGGCGAACTATTGGCCGCGTTGAATCGTGATAATCAGGATATCAGTAATACTGCTTTAGACGCCAGGGCTTTAGCAGAGTTATTAAAATTGATCAAGGATAACACCATTTCCGGTAAAATTGCTAAAACCGTATTCGATGCCATGTGGCGCGGTGAGGGTAATGCCAACACGATAATCGCAGCCCGCGGATTACGCCAAATTACCGATAGCGATGCCATTGCCGCGGCCGTGGATAAAGTCTTGGCCACCCATGCTGAGCAAGTAGAACAGTATCGGGCCGGAAAGGACAAGGTATTAGGTTTTTTTGGTTGGCAAGGTGATGGCGATTACCAAGGGTAAGGCTAACCCTCAGCATTTTTAATATCGATAGTTACAAATATAATATTGCAG
Organism: Achromatium sp. WMS2; assembly: GCA_001276605.1. GTDB lineage: Bacteria > Pseudomonadota > Gammaproteobacteria > Chromatiales > Chromatiaceae > WMS2. The sequence continues at coordinate 146 of JXSN01000541.1, read as the reverse complement.
GATGGGAAAGGAGATTTTAGTTTTTTACAGGCAAAATATTTCAGTCTGCATGCCTGAGTGTATCCTATTTAACCATGCTTCGCACCCGACGCGTTGGACACCAGGGTACACTGTACCATAGTTAGAGGCCAACCAATATGGTGTTC
>JXSN01000540.1 GCA_001276605.1 Achromatium sp. WMS2 | reverse complement strand
TTTGAGCATTGGACATCGTATCGGCATAGGCTTTACTTTAATGTTGCTGGTATTAGGATTAGTTGTAGCAATTGCAACTATTGGAATTTGGTATATAGTTAACTCGGCAGAAGATCTATTAGAAAACAATAGATTACGTACAATGCTTATTGAAAGAGAGGTCGATCACCTGGAATGGGAAGAAGACCTATATCTATTTGCTACTGAAGTACAAATTCACACACTGAATATTCCACTGGATAGCACAGACTGTAAGTTTGGAAGATGGCTATATGGGCCTGAACGCAAACTTACGGAAGCCAAAATACCAGAGTTAATTCCTTTATTCAAGGCAATAGAAGGACCGCATGAATTATTACACCAATCAGCCAAAAAAATCAAATATACGCGCCGTAACATCGACCATAACCTACCCCAATTTTTTATTAATAATGCTTTACAGCATGCCCTATGGCTGGGTAATCTTGCTATAGAGATAAAAAATCGCAGCATATTGGATCAAACTCAAATAAATTATGAAAACTGTCCTTTAAATAAGTGGTTAGGCAGTGATCATGGACGCGAAATTATTGCCAATTGGCCAGCAGATTCTGCCAACCAATGGTCTTTACTTAGACAGAATCACGCCGCTTTACATGCAAGTGCACAATCCATAATGATGCAAATAGCAGAGGATAAAACCAATACGACAGAAGCCAGTAATAACTTGAATTCCTTATTTATTGGCGATATTATGCCAAAATTTTATAAGGTGATTGAATCTATTGATATTTTGCAAAAAACTGTTAATTCTGATATTAGCGGTGGTAATCAGGCTAGTGCAATTTTTCATACAGAAAGTAGTCCTAATCACATGAAAATGCAAAAATTATTTCATCAAATCCGCGAAGTGGTGGATAAAAATACTGTTACTGATGAAAAAATGCTAATGCTGGCGTGGAAAACTCTAGTTTTAATTATGTGGGTTGGTATTATCTCAATATTTCTTGCTGGACTAATGGCAACTCGCCTTCAAAGATCTATTGTATTACCGCTACATTTTTTAAGTAACCAATTG
>JXSN01000539.1 GCA_001276605.1 Achromatium sp. WMS2 | reverse complement strand
TATTGCAGTCTAAATAATATGTGGTAATGAATATTATGCCATATAGCCATGATTTACAATAAGTCACTTACCGCAATTAATTGCGTACTTGCCCTACTGTTGGTGGCAACTAGCCATCAAATTGCAGCTGACTCTGTCAGTAAATTTAATGGGTTAAAACCATATCAACTTGAAACTAACTACAATTTTCAACAGGCTGTAGCTACTGTTAGATAATGTGTTTTGCCTTGAATCTGTTATAAATGATCTTTTGGTGTGAGATGGATTATAATCATATGGCATATTAAAACTTGATTGATGGGTTAGGGAACGTTTAAACCCTAGATATATTCCAGGCAGCATGCCTTCTACCCAATGTATTAAAGTTGCTTCTGGGGTTGATTCTAGGGTTGGCTGTTGCTTGCTTATCAGGTCCTGGCCTTTGAAGGCATAGCGCACATCTAAAACATCATGCCAGTTGGAAATTCTAAAGCCAACCTCGCGCCATCTTACTGGTAAATACCAACCTTTCTGCATGGCCAATTGTACTGCATTTTTCCAAGCTGGTAGGGCATCATCATTCGGGATCACTGAAGTTGTCAATGTGTGAATAAAGGCGCAAAATGCGTGTTGTTCTCCATTTTCGTATATTTTAGCGAAAGGATAGTTATTACGTTGGCAATCCTTACTAATGCCCCAACCACCATCAGTGGCTATAGCATTCACGTGAATTAGGGTGAAAGCAGTTACATTTTTACCCTCAAGGTTGAATAGCACGAAAGTTGCTAGCACGCCATAAGGGCGTTTATCCTTCTTAGATGCTGGATCTATCCCTACACCAGCTAAGATCCAAGTACCACCTGGCAGTGGGACTTGACGCCCAAACACTTCTATAAAATTTATATAGTTAGTTTCAAGTTGATATGGTTTTAACCCATTAAATTTACTGACAGAGTCAGCTGCAATTTGATGGCTAGTTGCCACCAACAGTAGGGCAAGTACGCAATTAATTGCGGTAAGTGACTTATTGTAAATCATGGCTATATGGCATAATATTCATTACCACATATTATTTAGACTGCAATA
>JXSN01000538.1 GCA_001276605.1 Achromatium sp. WMS2 | reverse complement strand
CGCTGTATGACCGCATCATTATCAGGCAAGCAGCTTAATGTGTTTCACAACCTGCGTAAACGGTGCTCCAGAATCGGTAGCAAATGCCTGAGGACGGTGCATCTTTGGAGGTAGCCGATGCTTAACTTGGCACCTCAAAGGGCAGAATGCCCTGTTTTTTGGAGATAATGCGTATGGCTTTAGTCTACGATTCCAGGATGGAAGTACGCAAGATTGTTTGGCCAACTCAAGAAGAAACTACCCAAACCACTATAGTAGTGTTTGCCATGGTAATTTTAAGCTTTTTCTACTTGACCAAATTCTAGATCCACTGGCGTTGAACGGCCAAAGATCAGAACTGAAACTTTGAGGCGGTTTTTGTCGTAATCAACTTCCTCAACCACACCGGTAAAGTCAATAAATGGTCCCTCTTTTACCCTAACCACCTCGCCGGGTTCAAAGCGAATCTTGGGGCGGGGTTTTTTCAGCCCCATCCTGCACGCGCTGTAGGATGGCATCGGCTTCTTTATCGGTGATAGAAGCCGGGCGATCGCCAGAACCGCCCACAAATCCCATAACCTTAGGGACTCCATTTACCAGATGCCAAGTTTCATCGCTCATTTCCATATGCACTAGCACATAACCTGGGAAAAATTTACGTTCGCTTTTCCGTTGTTGGCCTGCTCGCATTTCGACCACCTCCTCGGACGGAACCAATATATCTCCAAATTTGTCGCTTAATCCGGCTCGCTGGATTCTTTCTGCCAAGGAGCGTTTTACTTGGGATTCAAATCCTGAGTACGCATGCACGACATACCAGCGTTTACCCACTTTTAGCTTCCTTGGCCTGTCAGATAGCGTACAATCATCATCAGAAGGGCGTCAAATGCCCATAACAACAAGCTCATGACTATTACCATGACAAACACTACTATAGTGGTTTGGGTAGTTTCTTCTTGAGTTGGCCAAACAATCTTGCGTACTTCCATCCTGGAATCGTAGACTAAAGCCCACACTCCACGGCCAAGTTCGGTATTGTAGGCTAAAGCCGTTGATATCCCGGCAATAGCCAGCAACGATAATACCCTG
>JXSN01000537.1 GCA_001276605.1 Achromatium sp. WMS2 | reverse complement strand
ACTACCCTGATAGTAACACATGATATTGACGACGCCATAACCATGGCCGATCATATTATTGTAATGACCGAACGTCCCAGCCGCGTTAAAATGGAACACATAATAGAACCTGGACATCCGCGTAATTACGAAAAAAATAAAGAAATTGCTGACTTACGGGAAGAAATATTTTTCACCCTGGGAGTTCACTATGCTGTTTAATAAAATCAGTAACAGCAGCATGATCTTTGCCGGTGCCATCCTTTGGCTAGTGACAATCTCCACCCTACACTACCAGCTTAACTTTATTCATGAAGAACGCCGTGTTATCACCATTGGATATATGCCAGTTGTAACTAACCTTGCTGCTCCAATACTAGACGCAGCCAGCAAACAGGCTAGCTCAGGACCATACCGTTTCGTAGCACTAAAATTTGCCTCGTTTGCCGAAATGGCCGAATCCCTACGCTCTGGTCACATTGATGGCGCCTTCATGATAGCACCACTTTCCGTAGTACTTAAACAGCAAGGTGAAAACGTCAAGATAGTGTACATAGGCAACCGCCACGAGAGTACCTTGGTAACTAGAAACGACTTAAATATTACCAAGCTCCAAGATTTAGATGGCAAAACAGTGGCAGTGCCAATGCGCTTTTCTGGGCATAACCTAGGCCTGAGACGTTTGCTAGCAGAGCGTGCTCCTCTGATAAAAGTCAATATAGTGGAAATGAATCCACCCGATATGGCCGCTGCCTTAACATCGGGCTCCCTAGACGCCTACTTTGTGGGTGAACCCTTTGCCGCTAAAACCCTGTATAATGCCAAAGCCCAGCGCCTGTTTTATGTAGAGGAAATTTGGCCTAACTTCATTTGCAATCTGTTGTTAGTAAAACAACACCTTATTCAAACCGAACCCCAGGGTGAAAAATATTTCTTCCCGTAAGTCAGCAATTTCTTTATTTTTTTCGTAATTACGCGGATGTCCAGGTTCTATTATGTGTTCCATTTTAACGCGGCTGGGACGTTCGGTCATTACAATAATATGATCGGCCATGGTTATGGCGTCGTCAATATCATGTGTTACTATCAGGGTAGT
>JXSN01000536.1 GCA_001276605.1 Achromatium sp. WMS2 | reverse complement strand
TTAAAAATGTTAGTCTGGATCTGATTAGGGCACAAAGGCCAGTCCATGATGTTTTTGGGGTGGCTAAAAAATGTAAGTTTACTATGTTTATGTACTAAGCAGGACTATTTGTTTAGTTTATAGGCGTCGTTGTTACGACGTTTAAGGATAGCCAGCTCTAATTCCTCTTTAAAACTTTGGTTTAACACTGCAAGAAGCTAGTGCCATGCTGCATCGAACAGCTGAAGAACAGGGATTAGCCCTAGAAAGTCAAGTCGAAAAGCACATGGAAACCTACCTATTTGAACATTGCAACCGCCGTGACCCACGACGTTTTGCAGCAGGAGATTTTACCAGAAAACGTTTTGAACAAGCAGTAGACCTATACCAAACCCTAACCCGTCACGCATTACCACGCCACCAAGCCCGCAAGCGCGTCAAAGACATGGCAGAAAGGATGGGTTTTGAAGCCAGTCGCGACTGGCTAACATCCCTAGGACCACGTCAGTGGTTCGAAAGAGTACGCCCTTCCGCAGAGTAACTAAACTTACATCCCAGTTGATGTCTACTTAAAAGTAGACATTAGCTGGCCTTGGCGCTCTAAAGCGATCAATTGGCACATTCAAGTCTAACTTTAACCTTAAAGAGGGAAGGTTATGTTTTGGACTAAACAAGTCGCGATAGACCAGACCCAGGAAAAACGCAATCTTCTAGAACAGTTTGGATTGACATCAGCACTAGAAGAGCACCTGATGGGATATATGACAGAACAAAACTTCAGCAAAGGTGCCATAGTATTGCGAGAAGGCGATAATGGAGATTCACTATATTTTGTAGCCCATGGAGTATTAAAGGTTTTCAAACTTAACTCCAAAGGCGAACAAAAGGAAATCACCACAATGCACCCGGGTGATTTTTTTGGGGAAATATCCTTATTACAACGTAAACCGCGTACTTCTACAGTAATTGCCGAAACCGATTGTCGCCTATACGAAATTGTTAGAAAACGCTCCCTGGACTTCTTGATAGCAGACAACCAAAGTTTTAAAGAGGAATTAGAGCTGGCTATCCTTAAACGTCGTAACAACGACGCCTAT
>JXSN01000055.1 GCA_001276605.1 Achromatium sp. WMS2 | reverse complement strand
CATGGTTTTGAGGGGGCTAATGGTCAGGATTATTTGGCTCTGTACGGGGTTACGTCTGAGACGGTAAACAATGAAGGATTGCCAGTAGACGAGGTGCTAGATTTGCTGCGGAAAACCCGAGCCAGTCAGTTGCTGGTGTTGCTGGACGCATGTCGGGATGGGATGGATTTGCAGAATAGGACCACTTTGGTCAAAAGTGCTACTTTTAGTCAACAGTGGTTTTCAAAAAATACTGGTGGGATTAAGGTATTATTTGCGACTCAACCTGGTGGAGTGAGCTGGGAGGACGATAAGTTACAGCATGGTGTATTTACCCATTTTTTGTTACGAGGGTTAGAAGGTAAGGCTAAGGATAGTACAGGAGCAATTACGTTTAATAGTTTGGCTAACTATCTGGATCAAGCTGTTTCGGATTGGGGCTGGGAAAATAATAAGTTGCAGACCCCATATGGGGTAAGTAGTGATAATGTGCCGCTGGTGTTGGTGTCTGATACTACACAGGTGGTAGTTGAGCCTAAGGTGGTTGCACCGGTTGTTACCAATGAGCAGCGGTTACCGTTTGAGCCGGAGATGGTCTCCATTCCAGCCGGTAGTTTTATGATGGGTTCGCCAGAGTCGGAGGAGGGACGGTATAGTGATGAAGGTCCGCAGCATCGAGTGCAGGTGGCGGCGTTTAAGCTGGGCAAATATGAGGTGACCCGGGGTCAGTTTGCGGCGTTTGTTACGGATACGGGGTATCAAACCGAGGCTGAAACCAATGGCCAAGGGTGTTATAGTTGGGATGGTAATGCATGGGGGCAAAAACCCGAGTTTACGTGGCGTAATCCTGGATTTAACCAAACTGATGCGCATCCGGTGGTGTGTGTGTCGTGGAATGATAGTCAGCGTTATTTGGCATGGTTAAGTAATAAGACCGGTAAGCATTATCGGTTGCCCACCGAGGCCGAATGGGAGTATGCGGCTAGGGCTGGGACTACTAGCTCTAGGTTTTGGGGCGAGGATCCAAACCGGGCGTGTGCGTATGCTAATGTTGCTGATCTTACGGCTAAATCCAAGTTTCCAGACTGGAGTATTCACCAATGTACCGATAATCAAGTTTTTACTGCGGTGGTTGGTAGTTATCAGCCGAATGCTTGGGGCTTGTATGATGTACAGGGGAATGTGTGGGAATGGACTCAGGATCGTTGGCATGGTAACTATAATGGTGCTCCTACCGATGGTTCTGCCTGGGAAAGTGGGAATAGTACAAGTAGAGTATTGCGGGGCGGCTCTTGGGGCAACGGCGACCTCTACTGTCGCGCAGCGTATCGCGACTTCAACGTGCATAACAGCTCCAACGGCAATTGGGGTTTCCGCGTTGCTTGCTTTTTGGGCTAGAACTGTGTATGTCTTTTTGCTTTTAGTCTTTTACACTTGCCGTTGACTTTGCCGTTGCCGTTGCCGTTTTAACTCGTTTTCGGGCCGTTTAGGCCCGAAAACGGCATTTTTTGAAAGCCAGGATCGATCGGGTCGAGCCAACGGGGAGTTCTTATGTTATATTACCGGCAAAAATATTCACCAACAGATATGGCAAGTATCATATGGCATTTAGCGACTTTAAAAGTATCGCCGATGTACAAAAGCGTTATCGAATAATATATCGAGAAGACAAATTTCTTTGTGGTGAAGAAATACCTCCACCGTCTCATTTTTTAGCCGATTTAGAATTTAGTAAGCAAAACATCGATATTTTTACTTCTGAGGCAGCGCGTAGTGAATTAGTAATATCTCCCCTATTGAGAGAAATATACAAAAACCATTATTCAGCCTATTCATTTTGGATTCAGAAAAGTATTGCATTTGATGAGGTACTTTCAGGAACGCCAGATTACATTATCTCGAAACGCTCATTATTGGGTAAAACTTTTTTAGAACCGCCCATTGTTATCGTAGTTGAAGCTAAAAGGAATGACTTTGAACATGGTTGGGGACAATGTTTAGCGGAATTATTAGCCGCCCAAAAAATTAATGATAATGCGTTAAAACCAGTTTATGGTATTGTCACCGATGCTAATGTGTGGCAATTTGGACGTTTAATATCTGAAACGTTTACTCGCAACACGGAAAGTTTTACGCTGGATAACATTAACAAGTTATATGGCACATTAGAATTTTTGATAACATTAATTGGACAAGATGATTAGCATACAATCAAAGTCAAATTATTCCCTTTTCCAATTTAAATAATGTAACGTCAACAGTTTTTGCATTTCCTTCTTTTGCGTTTGAATTAAACTATGCATATCTTAGAGCTTGGTTATCTTTCAACCAATGCCACCAATCTATTGTAAATATTCATCAACAAAGATATCAGCAAGCTAAAGATTAGATATACAGCCATGGTCATCGCAATTACCTCAATGGCTTGTCCAGTAATATTGACAGTAGTACCTGCAAACACATTCACCAAATCCGGATAACCTATGGCTGTGGCCAAAGATGAATTTTTCAGTAGATTTAAATATTGATTAGTCAAAGGAGGTATTATTACACGCAAGGCTTGCGGGATCACAATCAAGGTTAAACGTTGATTTAAACTAAATCCTAAAGCTGATGCAGCCTCAATCTGGCCCTTAGGCACAGCTTGAATACCAGCACGCACTATTTCCGCAATAAATGCCGTAGTATAAATAGTTAATGCCAACAATAGCGCTATTAACTCAGGCAATAATACAACGCCGCCCCTAAAATTAAACCCTTTAAGTACTGGCAGTTCCCAGGCAACACTGTCACCAGTTATCAAATATACGCAAATTGGTAAACTGACTATCGCACCCAGTACCAAATAGCGATGCCGCCACAACCGTCCGGTTTTGGCTCGATATTTTTTTAGCCAATACCCAAATATTGGCATAGACACCAGCGCTGTTAAGATCGCTACCACAAACACCCAACTACCATCTAGCAACATTATTTTTGGCAAATACAAACCACGTTGATTTAAAAATAACCATTGGCCTAAATGATGACTTTGACGGGGGTGTGGTAGGACACGCAGTACCCAGTTATACCAAAACAGCACCTGCAACAGCAGTGGAATATTGCGAAAAATTTCAATATAAACTGCTGCCAACCTGGAAATCAACCAATTACTGGAAAGTCTAGCAATACCGATTAAAAACCCAAACCAAGTAGCCAGCATTATCCCCAAAACCGATACCAATAGGGTATTTAGAATCCCCACTATGAAAACGCGGCCAAAGCTAGAAGTTTCTGAATAATTTACCAACGTTTGATTGATGCGAAAACCAGATTCTTGAGTTAGAAAATCAAAACCAGTGCGAATTCCACGTGCTGATAAGTTAGCTAAAACATTAGTAAATAGGGCATAACACCCGCTGGCAATTACGATCAAAAAGACCGCTTGCAATAGGATGTTGCGTACACGCTCTCGGGCAAGAAACCCCAAACAGTATTTTACTCCCTGGGGTATCAATGTTAACAAAACTGTAGATTCAGTAAAAGGCATGCAATGCAATTACCGCACTGGTGGCGCATACTGTAATCCACCATTAGACCACAAAGCATTTAAACCCCTGGTAATTTTTAGCGGTGACTCCATACCAACGTTGCGTGCAAAAATTTCCCCATAATTACCAACTTGGTTTATTATATCATACGCCCACTCGGGATTTAGCCGTAACCCTTCACCTTTGATACCCTCCAAACCCAGCAGTCTACGGATCTCAGGGTTCGAACTGCGAACTTTTTGCGCTAGATTGTGCGAGGTTACCCCCAATTCTTCAGCATTAAGCATAGCAAACAAAGACCAACGCACTATGTTAGCCCAGTTAGGATCATCTTGACGCACCATAGGGCCCAAAGGTTCCTTGGAGATTATTTCTGGTAATACCACAACTGATTCCGGATCAGCTAACTTTATCCGTTGCCCATACAGCTGTGATTGGTCGCTGGTCAGCACATCGCAGCGTCCTGATTCGAAAGCTTTTGCCACCTGATCTGCGGTATCAAAAACTACCGCCTGGTAAGACATATTATGAGTGCGGAAATAATCGGACACGTTCATTTCCGTGGTAGTTCCTGACATTATACAGATTGAAGCCCCATCAAGTTCCGTAGCACTTTTGACCCCCAATTTTTTGGGAACCATAAAGCCTTGGCCATCGTAATAAATAACACCAGTGAAGTTTAATCCTAAAGAGCTATCACGACTTAGGGTCCAAGTGGTATTGCGGGACAAAAGATCAATCTCTCCAGACTGTAAAGCAGTAAAACGTTCCTTAGCTGTTAAGGGAATAAATTGCACTTTGTTGGCATCTTTGAATATAGCAGCTGCTACGGCACGGCACAGGTCAACGTCTATACCCTTCCAGTTACCTGATTTGTCTACAGTTGCAAACCCCGGCAACCCCGGGTTAACTCCACATTTTAACACACCACGGGTTTTTACAGTATCCAGCGTGGTCCCAGCAGCGCTAGTAATCGCAAGTGGGCTCAGCAAAACTAAAATGGCAAAAAATCGCTTTATATTCATAATGTTGTTCTCGCAACGTTTATAGTTATTTAAAAAATGTTGTAATTACTTACCTCACCCTGCTCATCTCCGGACCTCACCCCCTGCCCCCTCTCCATTGATGGAGAGGGGGTTAGAGAGACCTCAACCCTGATCTTTTCCATAAACCTCACCTACGTCATTCCGGCATGGATTGCCGGAATCCAGAAGCCACGGATGAGGTTAACAGAAGTTTCCCTGCTTACCCTTTCCGATCAGGGGAGAGGACAGAGTGATGTGGTAGGTAGTTACAAAATGTTATAGATTGCTAGGATCGCCTAATTCGTAATTTTAGTCAGATTTCTGGTATAAGCTATTTTCCATGTATTATTGATAAAGTGCAATACCACCGGTCCTTCCCAACATTCTAGGTTACCTTTCTTTTGTCTACCACACCACCTAATGTGCACCGTAGCATTAGAATCATCAATATTTGATAGTTCCCGCCATTCCAGTTTGGATACAACTAAGCCCGCAAGTATTTTACGTCTGTAATCATCACAGCCATTGAATAATTGACAGCGGTTGTAGGCGTCCTTATTGCTTACCGGCCCTGGTCCGTAGTAGCTATCTATGGTTTGCATTACCAGTTGGATCTGTTGATCGTGCTCCTTGTTGGCAGAGTATGGATTAACATCATATTGATGCCGTGAACTATTACTGTTAGAGCCAGGCTGTACCAGTGTAAATGTGGGCTTAAGTCCAATAAAGTCTAATATCTGGGTAAAGTTAGCAACAATATCCATAACTTGATACAGAAACATAAACAACATTCCCACAAGTCCAGCTTTAACTAAGTTCTGATTTAGCACCGTAGGAAAATCCAATTGCCACTTGTCGCCGCGCGACAACCTAGACTAGCCGAGCACGCCAGGATAATATGCTCGGCGCTTACTAATTGATTCAATCGGTACAATCGAAGATCTTAACGGCCCATGCTGTTTAAGATATCCCTTAGGGTATCCCTAGTCGAGCCATCCTTATCCTGAATCGGGCCAGGAGGCTCAGGGTGGATAACATTTTTAACACACTGATATTGTTCCCAATTTTTCATGGTAAAATCCAGATCTACCTGTTGCCACTTGGGATGTCCGTGTGCTTTTAACCAATCTAGGTGCTCGTAAACTGTTTTGGCCAACATGCCAACGTTAGAGCATTGCAGTTGTCGATAGTCATAGGAAACTATAGCCGCTTTAACCGCTGCGGTTGTTACTGCTGTAGTTTGCCATGGGTAGGTTAAAGCCGGAATTGTTGAAGTATAGTAGTATTCCATGACACTTTTGTCCTCTATTGGCACTATGTGAATACCACGTCCCGCTGGCACTTCCTTGAGGAGCTGTACTGGATATCCAGCTACGTAAATCATGGCATCAACTTCGCCACTTAGCAGCATATTTAACGCCTCTTGACCTCCATTTAGGACCATTTGCGGTTCAATCCCAGTTATTTCAAATAGCAGCCTAGAGGTTAGGAAGGAACCACTACCAGCTTGCCCTATTGCCACTTTTTTCTTATCTAGATCACTGAATACACGTACATTAGAATTAGCGACTATGTGAATTTCTTCATTATACAACGGGAAGACAACTCGCACTTTGTCTGCTATGCGGCTTAGATTGGGATTATTCTTGGCTAGAGTACGGATGAAGGTTAAGGCGTCGGATTGTACAATGCCCATCTGAACACCGGGGCGGTCGAATACATCAGCAATGTTGTCTAACGATCCATTGGAAGTCAGGACATTTAGGCTTAGGCTTGGATTAAACTGTTCCAGCAAAGCCGCTAAATTTAAGCCAATTTGATAGTAAGTTCCTTTGTCACTACCAGTAACAATGCCCATACCGTTGGTATGAGCTTGATGTGTACCAATCATCGATAGGCAAATGGTCAATGCTAAAATTCTTAGTATTTGCATATTATTACAGCCTTATCATAAAATAAAAATAGCCAGATTAAATGGAAATAACTACTTCACAGGCAATTGTAGACTACAGGTTTGGGACAGTGTGCGTAAGGTGTCTTTGATGGGGATGCCACCGTTTGAATCAACTTCGCATACGCGTGGCCCTTGCTCTGGTATTTTAGGTCTATCTTCGCTGCTTACCCACTCCTGTAAACTGTGAAAGATGCTGTTTATAGGTTGGGTACATGTCGATTGCTGATCCAGTGGTTTACATCCCACAAAGTCTAAAACCTGGGCCAAATCAGCTGTGTGGTGCAAGATGCTGAACAGGCCGATAGTTCCTGTTGATACAATCCACCATATCCACTTCTTAGCTATAGCGTTTTCCATGAGTTGACTCCGTTACCAGAAATCCTGTGTTTATTAGTCTGATCTTTTATAAACCGATTGTAACACTCATGTGGTTAATAGTATATAGTAATTATTTCACAATCAGGTTAGGTGTCAATCTTCACCTATCACTCGGTTATCCCTGGGTATAGATAGAAGGCGTTCAGCCTCTGCTGTGGAGTTGGCAAAGACCATGCGGATAGATGCAATATCTGCTTCAGGTCCCAGATCTTTGCGCAGTAAGATTACTTGAGCTTTGGCGTCTTTGTAAGTGGCTTGTTCAGACAATGGTTTCAGGTTTTTAAATTCATCAATGCTGTATATAAAATATGGCATTAGCATCCCCAAGGTTTAGTATAAAGTTTGGCATATTGCAATGACGCATGTGGTTAGGAAGAATTCTTGATTTCACCAAATCAAGCTAGTACAAAACGTGGTTTGTGTCAACCTAATAGTGTAGTACACAGTACAATATCCAAGGCGAATCGAATTAGATATTCCACTGCAACCAAAATTCTTATCCATCAGCTCTTTCTTATCTCATTGGCTGGTCGCGTGTATAACTGGCGGCTCAAAATGTTGACTCCAGGGTCACGCAAATAATATATACGCAAAATATCACATGAGATTATAGTTCAAAAGATGTTAAACATGCGATTTACCCACCGCGTATACTAATTATGTTGATTTTTGTAGTGGAAACAGACCTGCTTTGAACCAACTAGAGACTGAAATTCCTTCAGCAAAGCAGCACTAGGCTGAATTTTCCATTTTGATCCCAAACGTATGGTACCTTCCATACTATCATTATGATAATTTAATGCCACAGCGCAGTTACCACCCTGGTGTAATTCTATTAGCCCACGCAATTTACCAATGAAAGACGCATAATCAGCAAATTGCCCATGCGCGACAAATAAATCAAGTTGATCCACTGCCAACACCCTAGCCTGATCCAGGGTTAACACCTTGTCAGCTCTTACCGCATAAGCCTTTCTATAATCATCATACTGCAAATTACCGTGAATTACCAGTATCTGCTCATTTTTCAAAATATCCCTATACTCTTGAAACGCATCAGCGAACAAAGTAATCTCGATACGGGCACTACGATCATCCAGTGTTATTACCCCCATCCGCCCCCGTGAACTTCTTACGCTTTTAATCTCAGACACCAAGCCGGCTAAAGTAACTCGACGTAATTCCTTACGCTCCGGCGTCGAATGCTGCTTATGACTATTTTCACAACTAGCGAGCAATTCAGCAATGGTGCAGGTAGCTATTTTACGTAGTTCTTGGACAAATGCATCGATCGGATGTCCAGTAACATACAACCCCAACACCGATTTTTCCTGCTGTAAGCGCTCACCTTCAGACCACTCCTCAGCAGCTATTGGCAACGAGCTTAAATCTGGCTCCTTAACAGCAGTCACCGATTGCTCTTGAAATAAATCAACTACCCCAGACGTTTCAGTACTGGTATACTGTTCAACCGCCTTGATGACGTGTGGTAACTGCAATAATGCGGTTGCTCTGCTAGCACACAATGCATCTAAAGCACCAGCTTTTAACATGGATTCCAAAACCCTACGATTAGCCTTGCGCAAATCAATCCGGCGGCACAGATCAAATAAACTAGAAAAAATCCCACCCGTCGCACGTGCACCTAATATGGTCTCTATGGCAGCTGCTCCCACATTTTTGATAGCTCCCAAACCATACAAAATAGTTGTTGGATTTTTAACTACAAAACGGTAATCAGAGGCATTAACATCTGGCGCCTGTATTTCAAGACGCATATGCTTGCATTCTTCAACTAGTCCTGGTATTTTATCGATATTGTCCATATCCGCCGATAGTACGGCCGCCATGAAAGCTGCTGGATGATGAGTTTTTAGCCAAGCAGTCTGATAGGCTATCAGGGCATAGGCAGCAGAGTGCGATTTGTTAAATCCGTATTTAGCAAACTCAGCCATCAGATCAAAAATGCGGCCTGCTAGGTTTTTGTCTACATTGTTGCTAACAGCACCGTCGATAAATTTGATCCGCTGTTTATCCATAGCGCTCTGAATTTTCTTACCCATGGCACTACGCAATACATCCGCCGCGCCTAGGGTAAAACCAGCCAACACCTGAGCAATTTGCATCACTTGCTCCTGATACAGAATAACCCCATAGGTGGATTTAAGGATGGTTTCTAGGGCTGGGTGCGGATATTCTATTTTTGCGCCATGTTTCCGCTGAATAAAGTCATCTACCATTCCCGAACCCAGTGGACCAGGGCGGAATAGTGCCACTAAAGCTACTATATCCTCGAAAGTATCAGGCTGCAACCGTCGCATCAACTCCCGCATGCCTCGCGATTCCAATTGGAACACTGCTGTGGTATCTGCACGTTTTAACAACTCAAAGCTAGCCGGATCATCCAGTGGGATGTTATTGATATCTATGGGGGTACACTCACCTGACCGCGCTAACTGTTGGATATTTTTAACTGTCCAGTCAATCACTGTTAGTGTACGCAGGCCTAAAAAGTCAAATTTAACTAAACCGACTTGTTCAATATCCTTTTTGTCGAACTGGGTTACTAAATTACTACCGTCCTCTTCACAGTATAGCGGGGTAAAGTCCGTAAGTTTTCCAGGAGCAATCACCACTCCCCCAGCATGTTTACCGACATTACGCGGTAAACCTTCCAAAGTTTTACCCATACTGATTAATGCAGCAACATTATCATCCTCTTGACATAAGTTTCTTAACTCCTCGACTCCTTGCAATGCTTTGTTCAACGTCATACCGATCTCAGTCGGAATTAGTTTAGCAATCCGATCTACAAAGGGATACGGCATGCCTAGGACTCGACCAACGTCACGAATTACCGCTTTTGCCGCCATACTACCATAAGTTATAATTTGCGATACTGCGTCCCGCCCGTAGCGTTTGGCTACATATTCGATAACTCGGTCTCGTCCTTCCATGCAAAAGTCTATGTCAAAATCAGGCATAGACACCCGTTCCGGATTCAGAAAGCGTTCAAATAGGAGATCGTAAGGAATAGGATTTAAATCAGTAATTTTTAGACTATACGCCACCAAAGATCCAGCACCGGAGCCACGGCCTGGTCCCACTGGAATTCCGTTGTCTTTAGCCCACTGAATAAAATCGGCCACTATAAGGAAATAACCAGCAAATCCCATCTGATTAATAACTCCTAGTTCGCGTTCCAATCTTGCAGTGTAAGCCTGTTCTTGCTCAGGCGTTGCTTGCATGGACTTAAGACGTTGGGTTAAACCTTGACGAGCTTGCTCACACAGTGCATCTTCCAGGCTGATATTATTTGGTGTAGGAAACTTAGGTAGGTAGTTTTTGCCAAAATTAATTTCCAGATTACAGCGTTCGGCGATTGCGACTGAGTTTTCCAAAGCTTCCGGAATATCCGCAAATATTTTTGCCATTTCCTTAGGAGTTCGCAGGTACTGCTCTGAACTATAGTAGCGTGGACGCTGCGGATCGTTAAGGCTGTTACCATGGTGAATGCAAACACGAGCTTCGTGGGCTTCAAAATCCTTAGGGCTTAAAAAACATACTTCGTTGGTAGCTACCACCGGTATGCTACGTTCGTTGGCTACTGTTATGGCTTGCTGTATGTAATTTTCCTCATGCTCGCGTCCAGTACGCACTAGCTGTAAATAGTAGCGATTTCCAAATATTGAGGTCCATTGCGTTATTAACGCATGAGCGCGATCTTGATAGCCCGTAAGCAAAGCCTGGCCTACGTCTCCTTCCCTGCCACCTGAGAGTACGATTAGCCCTTCAGGTGCTTTATGTATCCAATTGCGTTGCAGATACGGAATCCCTAAACGTTGTCCATATTGATAGCCTTGAGATATAAGGTTAGTAAGGTTGCGATAGCCAGTGGTATTTTGTGCCAACAGTATTATGCGGAAAGGGCGTTCTGGAACTTCGCTATTATGTATTAAGGCGTCTACCCCAATTATTGGCTTTATGCCTGCATTTTCCAACTCTTTATAAAATTTGACTAGGGCAAACAAATTAAAACGGTCGGTGAGAGCCACCGCTGGCATATCGCCTGCAATCAATGCTTTAGGCAGCGTTCCAATGCGTATTAGAGAGTCTGCAAGAGAGTACTCGGAATGAAGGTGCAAGTGCACAAACTTTGGATTCATCTGGTTGTTCCTTATCCTCTATCTCTTCCGTGATGATCTATAGCCTCGGCTTGGGGCTTGCTATCCATTATTTCTACTATTTCATTAAATGAATATGGGGAATAAGATGGTGTAGTATCAACTCCAACATCCATCTGCTTCCCTTCAGGTTTGAAAGTGCCATGAGAATGTCCAAACAGATTCCAAGCACCATGGTGGCTTTTATCCCAAATCCGCATTGCGTAATGACAAAGAGTAAGGTTTTGACCAGCAATCTTGGTGCGTTGCAGCTCAGGTAGTACTATTATCTTGCCATTGCTGGTTTTAGTCAAGTTTAGAAAGACCTCTACCCTATCGTGATTTCCTGGTATGAGGTATATCTGGCCATTTAGATGCAATAAATAATTTTCTGGCTTAGACATGGCAAAATCACCCAAATGATATACAGTGTCATGGACACTTACCTTGGCATTCCAGGCTTGGATCAAAAAATTATTCATATGATCGACATTATCAAACTCGATAATCCAGTTTTTAAAATTTGACAGAATATGCCAAAATAAGTTAGCTCGAAACAGGAGAAATTCCCGTGTTTTTTATCGCCCCATTACCATTCATTGAAACACATATTGATGCACTGAATATGGAGATTCAAGCTCAGTTACCAGGGCGAAAATTAACAATAACTCAACAGATTTG
>JXSN01000535.1 GCA_001276605.1 Achromatium sp. WMS2 | reverse complement strand
GGGACGACTCTCTGATGATAGGGTAACCGGCACAAAGTCAGAAGCTTATCCGGTACAACAGGAAGTCGTCAACACAGAAGGAACCAATCTTAATACGGCATTAGACGCATCCACCTTAGATCCTTGTCCAATAACGGCTACTGTTGCGAGATCAGTAAATCACCAGCCCCCAGAATCATTTGCAGCTTTTACCCCCAATCTAATCCATTCAGATACTGGTTTAATTACCTCAATATCCGCAGCATAGGCATCAAAACCAGCTGGTAATATGACCTCTTCCATCCATGGCTTTCCAGCAACCCAATGAATGTTTTGCAGGTAATTAGCCGCAGATGTCAACGCATCGGGCACCGAATGCCATAGATCCAAACGCTGATCCCCATCTCCATCCATGGCATATTGTTTAAAAGTGGAAGGCATAAATTGGGTTTGACCCATGGCTCCAGCCCAGGATCCTATAAGCCACTCGGTTCTAACGTGTCCGGCATCAATTACCTGTAGCATTGTCAGCAATTCGCGTTGGAAAAAATCACGTCTTCTCCCGTCATAGGCCAAAGTGCACAGCGCCGTAATGATCGGCGTACTTCCGATGTTTCGACCAAAAGCGGTTTCTAATCCCCAAAGAGCTACCAGGATTTCTGCTGGAATACCATAGTCTCTTTCTAAATTTCTTAATATTACTCGATATTTAGATAACATTCTGCGCCCGGTATTAATGACGCTTTGAGTAACCCTTTTATTTAGGTAATTAGTAAACGTACTATTAAATTCAGCCTGATTTGAATCCAATCTAGCTATCTGTGGAGCATAACGTACCCCATAAAAAGCAGCCATTATTGTATCTTGTTTAATACCACACTTTAATGCTTGAGCTTTAAAATTTTCTAGCCAAACTTCAAATGATTCTGGGGGCTGGTGATTTACTGATCTCGCAACAGTAGCCGTTATTGGACAAGGATCTAAGGTGGATGCGTCTAATGCCGTATTAAGATTGGTTCCTTCTGTGTTGACGACTTCCTGTTGTACCGGATAAGCTTCTGACTTTGTGCCGGTTACCCTATCATCAGAGAGTCGTCCC
>JXSN01000534.1 GCA_001276605.1 Achromatium sp. WMS2 | reverse complement strand
AGAGCAAAACATCACCACTACAGAATCTGATTGGTTACAAGTGAGTGAAGAACTGGAAACATCGGTAATGAGACATAAATAGCATGGAAATAAACATCTTTGGTGTCGTTATATGAGTAAATCATGCTTATTAGCGACGATTTTATATAATTCCAACCACTTTGGAATTTGAGTAATGAAAAATGCAAGATGTAGTTTCACACCAAAGCGCCCTTATCACTTCTGGTTTGATATCTATTTTGGTATCTTATCTATTATGCAATGCTATGTTACTGTATTCGGATATTCATTCCCACCTCTCTCTTGATCATGCCGATTCAGGACCGCAAAAAACACACGTACATCCAACTCCAAGGATCGGTGGCATAGCAATCTTTTCAGGTATAGCGTTAAGTTTATTATATTTGTCCATCTATTATTTAGAAAACCAATATGCCTTGTTTATAATTTGTGCATTACCAGCTTTTTTAGGCGGTATTGCTGAAGATGTAACCAAAATTGTAAACCCATTATCAAGGCTACTCCTGACATTCCTATCTGCTTTAATGGCAATATTACTAATGGATGCTAAAATAGAACGCCTGGACATCCCAGGTCTGGACTACTTACTATCCTTTAGCCTATTTAGGATGGCGGTTACTGTGGGAGCCGTAGGTGGAGTATCGCACTCCATAAATTTAATAGATGGCTACAACGGCCTTGCTGCCGTGTCCTGCATATTGATATTTATGGGGCTTGGATACGTATCATTTATAAACCAAGATATATTTTTATTTAATATATGTGTTATAGCTGCGTTATCCACCTTGGGATTTCTATTTTGGAATTATCCGCAAGGTTTAATTTTTGCAGGAGATGGCGGTGCATATCTACTGGGATTTATCATAGCCGAAATATCCGTGTTCCATTATAAACTAATAGTAATTGATCTACGCATACTCGCAATAAATGACGGTCATGAGATACTAAAATAACCGCCCCAGTGTAACTTTGCAAAGCTTGGCTTAAGGCGAAGCGAGTAGCTAAGTCCAGATGATTTGTGGGTTCATCAAGTAATATTAGGTTAGGACGATCATAAATGA
>JXSN01000533.1 GCA_001276605.1 Achromatium sp. WMS2 | reverse complement strand
ACCCATGCCGCTGGAATAGTTAGGGCTAAACGCCGTTTGGGATCAGGTGTTAAATAACATCCTAACCAACCGGTAAAGCCAAAAAATATAGCTACCACAGTAACAAAGCCCAAGGTTGCTATAGTAGCTAAAATTGCGTCTACTCCACCAAATTGACTGATACTGACTCGGACCCAGAATACTCCAAAGCCCATGAACCCTAGGCCGAACACCAACCCGTACCCAAAAGCCGCCCTGGGAGTTTGTTTATGCCATAAAGTTAATAAGCCAGCTAGGGTCATACAGGGTATGAGATACAGCTTGAAAGGCGCAAAGCCTAAAACGCTACTTGCACCTAAACCAAATACTAGTATTAGACTACTTAAACTTGAAAATAACGGTGAATGCAGCTGGCTATTGCGAAATATCTTGTTGGGTATCAACATCAGGGCGAGTTAAATTAGGTAAAATACGCATATTTAATAGGTAGATGCGGCGGCTATCAGCTCGAACAACCTTAAAGTGAAAATTATGCAGGCCAACGCTTTCGCCACGTTTGGGGACATGACCGATAGCATTCATAATTAGGCCACCTATGGTATCAAAGCCATTTTCTGCAAAATCACTATTAAAATATTGGTTAAATTCATCAATTGGCACGTGGGCCTTAATCATATAATCGGTAGGACTGCGTTTAAAAATTGGTGCTGAATCATCGAAATCATGTTCATCTTCTATTTCGCCTACTATTTGCTCCAATATATCCTCGATAGTAACTAGGCCGGCGGCATTGCCATATTCATCAATTACTATGGCCATGTGATTGTGGCTAGATCTAAATTCTTTTAGTAATACATTTAGTCGCTTGCTTTCAGGTACAAATACTGCTGAACGCAGTAATTCTCGAATGTTAAAACGCCTGGGGTATTCTGGGTCCGAGTCAGTATCAGTCAATTTGGTGGAGTAGACGCAATTTTAGCTACTATAGCAACCTTGGGCTTTGTTACTGTGGTAGCTATATTTTTTGGCTTTACCGGTTGGTTAGGATGTTATTTAACACCTGATCCCAAACGGCGTTTAGCCCTAACTATTCCAGCGGCATGGGT
>JXSN01000532.1 GCA_001276605.1 Achromatium sp. WMS2 | reverse complement strand
TTAACAGTTCTTGAGATCCCCTTTCCTCGATAGGTATAAGATTGCCGTTAGGGGTTTGTACATCAATAGTTGACATAGGCGCTGCGACCATGAATTTTACCCCATGATGGCGTGCGGTTACCGCCAATTGATAAGTGCCTATTTTATTAGCAAAATCTCCGTTAGCCGCAATACGGTCCGCCACCACTATCACTGATCTACGGGCTACCCCGGATACTGCCATCATTTGGGACCACGGGCGGTTGCTGTTGTTAGACCAAAGATTATTGCCACAGCAAGAGGTGTATTTGGCCCTCACCGATCTAGAAGACGTCAGCAATGCTATCCGCAATATGGTGGTACGCGGTGCCCCAGCCATTGGAATTGCCGCGGCCTATGCTGTGGCTATGGAGGCTAAAATTTGCTTTGCATCCTGTCCAAATACTTGGGTGGAACAATTACTTACTAAACTAGATCTATTGGCTAAAGCTCGTCCCACTGCGGTTAATCTCATGTGGTCTTTAGATATAATGCGTGCTGTAATCAGAAAATTACCTGCTAATGTTGATCCCAGTCCTGTGTTAACAGCAGAAGCTTGTGCTGTACACCTGAAGGATGCTACAGCTAATCGGAATATGGGGGCTTTCGGCGCCGACTTGATAAGTAAACCCACAGCAGTTATAACGCATTGTAACGCGGGTGCGCTTGCCACTGGTGGTTATGGTACAGCCCTAGGAGTGATTAGATCTGCCTATGCTGCTGGTAACATAACGCAAGTTTATGCAGATGAAACCAGACCTTGGTTACAGGGTTCCCGGCTGACTGCTTGGGAATTATTGCGTGATAATATACCAACGACCCTAATGGCTGACGCTGCCGCTGCCTTTCGGATGGCACGCGGAGATGTGGGATGGGTGATAGTGGGGGCGGACCGTATTGCGGCTAACGGAGATTTTGCTAATAAAATAGGCACTTATCAATTGGCGGTAACCGCACGCCATCATGGGGTAAAATTCATGGTCGCAGCGCCTATGTCAACTATTGATGTACAAACCCCTAACGGCAATCTTATACCTATCGAGGAAAGGGGATCTCAAGAACTGTTAA
>JXSN01000531.1 GCA_001276605.1 Achromatium sp. WMS2 | reverse complement strand
AACTATAACCAGTTGTAATTTAGGCATAGGTGTGAATACTGCCAAGCGTGTACCCAGTACCACCTGGGCCACCCCAGTTCTAGCAGCCAGCCAATCTTGGGTGCGGGTTTTCGGACTCCGCTCTGAATGCAGTAAGGCTACGTATAATCCTACAAAGCGCCGCTGCAAGCGCTGTAACATTTGGGGAATTAAGCCTAATTCCGGGACTAAAACTAATACTTGCCCACCGTTACTGATTACTTGAGCAATCGCTTGCAAATAGACTTCGGTTTTACCACTACCAGTAATGCCATCCAATAAAAAAGTTTGAAACTTACCCCAATAATCTGTAATTTTAGATAAAACCTGTTGTTGATCGGTATTCATGGTAAAACTTGGGGTTACCAATTTCCAATCTTTGGATAGTTCTGGATTTAGTTCATTACTGGATAAGGATTTATCCCGACGTAAAGCAGTTGGCAAGGCAGCTACCAACACTTCACCTATGGCGTAATGGTAGTAATTAGCAACCCAAGTTAGCAAATCCAAATCAGAAGTTGTTAATAACGGTTGCTGATCCAAGCATTTTATAATTGGTTTTAGTTTTCGAGCATGATCATTAGGTTCAGGACATAGTTCCCATAAGATACCAAAACTATTGGTTTTGCCAAAGGGAACCCGCAGGCGCATTCCCGGAACCAAAAACTCGGTCCCCATGTTGGGAGATGCTAAATAATCGAACCACCCATACGCCGGCGTTGCCACGGCAACCCGCAGTACTTTATTAGATTCTGTTGTGCGCATTATCTTGGGATTAGATTATGCAGAGGAATAGGACACAATGAGTGTTAAAATATTGCATCCTAGTACGCGTTGACACAAGTATTATCGTAACTACATGTCGTGTAGATATGATGTGCACCAAACAACCGAGCGTATGAACATGGGCCTTTGGTCATCTAACTCAACACCATCTATGATCGTTCCCACACTCCAGCGTAGGAACGCCGCCGGGGACGCTCCAGCGTCCCCACCAAAACATAACCCTAATAGTATTATGTGTTAACATGCCCTAGATCATGAGGCGGAATAAGGATATAATTCTAAAT
>JXSN01000530.1 GCA_001276605.1 Achromatium sp. WMS2 | reverse complement strand
GGTACGCGATGCGTACCCTACCGGGCTATGCAGAGGGCCAGAGGGTGAGGTAAGTCATGAAAAGGTAAGCGATGCATACCCTACCGGGCTCTGGTGCTTGTGCTAATGATCGTACTTGATCAAATTCACACAGGCATTCTATAATGTGTGTTGCAGTATGATAGTGTCTATGGGGTTCTGCGTAGGCCTTAGCCACCGCGGCGTAGGTATGCATGTTAGCTTGGGCACCTAAAAGCTGCATCAGATGTTGCCAACGCCTGGGATTCATATGTTTGGAATACCTGTAGGGCAAGATGGGCGCAATCCTGTTGGCTCGACCCGATCGGGGCTACCGCAAAGTAGCCCGCAATGGTATACCCTCAGGCCGATAATAATATTCCCGCAACTCCGGGTAAGTTTCTATGCCTTGGGAATAATTCACCCGTTCCGGATTGCCTATAAAATAACCTTCTGGGGTAATCGTAAGGTAACCTGTGGGTTTTTCTGAAAAATACCAAATGGTAGCCAATAATTTCCCATCCGCCACCCGCCATAGTTTGATGGTGTTGTCGTCTTTACCAAAAATATTCCCACTACCAGAGGCTAAACTCAAGCCATCGGGGCTGAAGGCTACAGAGTTTACATCACTTGTATGGCCGGTGAAGGTCCGCAGTAACGCCCCATCCGCCACCCGCCATAGTTTGATGGTGTTGTCGTCTTTACCAAAAATATTCCCACTACCAGAGGCTAAACTCGCGCCATCGGGGCTGAAGGCTACAGAGTTCATAGCATTTGTATAGTGGTCAGTTAAGGTCCGCAGTAACTCCCCATCCGCCACCCGCCACAGTTTGATGCTGTTATCGTCACTAGCAGAGGCTAAACTCGCGCCATCCGGGCTGAAGGCTACAGACCTCACCCAATTTGTGTGGGCAGTCAAGGTCCGCAGAACCCCATAGACACTATCATACTGCAACACACATTATAGAATGCCTGTGTGAATTTGATCAAGTACGATCATTAGCACAAGCACCAGAGCCCGGTAGGGTATGCATCGCTTACCTTTTCATGACTTACCTCACCCTCTGGCCCTCTGCATAGCCCGGTAGGGTACGCATCGCGTACC
>JXSN01000529.1 GCA_001276605.1 Achromatium sp. WMS2 | reverse complement strand
CGCAAGGAACATGCCTGCTGGTAGTAAATTGTGTAACTCCTCGTTCATAGTAGCCAAGATTCGCTCTGGTGCAAATCCCTTATCAGTCATCGCACGGAATACGGCAGCCATAGGTAATGCACCCAGAGCAGCTGAGAGGCCGTGTCCTGTAAAATCACCTAGTAAAACATTGAGGTCGCCAGAGGGTGCCCAAGCGGTCAAAAGCAAGTCACCGCTAAAAATGGCAGCTGATTGCATCCGATGCGGTATTAAGTCCATGGCTACATTGTTGCCTAAAACGGCGGTATTGAAGACCTTTTTGGCAATTTCTTCTTCTAAGCGCATGCGACCATATAGTCTATCAACCTCGACATGTAAAGAGCGGATTCGCTCCAAGGCGCGCAGCTTGGAATGAAGTATAGCATGGCTAAATGGCTTGGTTAAAAAGTCGTCGCCTCCAACTTCAATGCAACGTACCAACGCATCTTCTTCGGTGAGAGCGGTCAAAAATATCACCGGAACAAAGCGATCACCAGCTAATTTTTTAATATTTATGGTAGCATCATAACCATCCATTTCTGGCATCAAAACATCCATAAACACCACGTCCAGATCATGGTTACTAAATATCTCTACCCCTTCCTGTCCACTTTTGGCCTCCAACACTGAGTAGCCAAAACGTTTCAATATCGACCGGAGGATAATTCGATTGGACAGCTCATCATCCACTACCAGGGCCGTACGTTGAGGCTTGTGGTTAATATCAAGCGACTTACCAGTCATGACCTGCCTCGCTGTGTAATCCTAGATACGTGCGACTACAGCCTGTGATCTCAAAGTGGTTACTGGACCTAATGAGCCAATCTATCCCATAATACTCCCCCAATTGCCATGGACATACTATAGCATAGTCATCCCCAGAATAAGCTGAATTCATTACACTGGCGACCTCAATGTTTTACTAGGTGATTTTACAGGACACGGCCTCTCAGCTGCTCTGGGTGCATTACCTATGGCTGCCGTATTCCGTGCGATGACTGATAAGGGATTTGCACCAGAGCGAATCTTGGCTACTATGAACGAGGAGTTACACAATTTACTACCAGCAGGCATGTTCCTTGCG
>JXSN01000528.1 GCA_001276605.1 Achromatium sp. WMS2 | reverse complement strand
TAATTTGGTGAGGCCGGCTTTGAGGCGTCCGAATAAGGTCTTAGAAGCGTTAGGCTCAGGCTGGGTTGAGGTTGATGATTTAGATTTTCCGAAACCAAACATGTAACTGTATTACCTTTGTGTTAAGTTGGTGTTATTAGCGTTTTTCAATAAGTTCTAACAGCATTAGTTAAATTGCGTTGCGTATTCAAGTCGAAAGCTTACTTCCTACGTTCAGCATATTCCATATATGGAAATGAGCGTTGGTTGTAGGCACTGACTGGCCGGGTATTTGACTTAAACAGGAGAGGTTTGGCGTCTCCAAGGGGATTCGAACCCCTGTTGCCGCCGTGAAAGGGCAGTGTCCTAGGCCTCTAGACGATGGAGACTGATTGTACCATGGCAATAATGAGTCCTGGATTTCGGACCCTAGGTGAGAACTTGGTGGAGCTAAGCGGATTCGAACCGCTGACCCCAACACTGCCAGTGTTGTGCTCTACCAACTGAGCTATAGCCCCAAGTCTATCTGGATGTGACCAGGTCAGTATACACCAACCGGTTTTAGAATAGCAACTATTATTTTTATCGAAATTACCATAGGCACCGACTGGTCTTACGCTGGGCTAACCCAACCCTAAACCCGATTACAATAGTGACTAACCTAAAAGCGCAGGCATTGTACCTGTCCTTTTGGAGTTTGTCTAGAGTTGAATATAAAAATTTTCAGTTGCAGTTTTTTGGGGATCAATCCCTACCATGTTACATTGTGTGTAGCCAAAATCGTTTGATAGGTCTCATGCTCCACGTGGTAATACAGCTAAGATTATTTGACCTGCTTACGTTCCATAAGTGGAAACAAGCATACGCAGCAAGCAAGGGTTCATTGTTACCGAATTTGCTATAGTGATACCTCTAAATCCACAAAAAAATTATTTTAAATATCAACGCAATTTAACTAATGCTGTTAGAACTTATTGAAAAACGCTAATAACACCAACTTAACACAAAGGTAATACAGTTACATGTTTGGTTTCGGAAAATCTAAATCATCAACCTCAACCCAGCCTGAGCCTAACGCTTCTAAGACCTTATTCGGACGCCTCAAAGCCGGCCTCACCAAATTA
>JXSN01000527.1 GCA_001276605.1 Achromatium sp. WMS2 | reverse complement strand
CTGTATCCGTTGCTCCAGATGCGTAGAGGCCTGTCCTATGCATTTGAATCCATCTACACTCGGCCTGTTAGCCTATAAAAACCAATACGCTACCATGGCTGAAAAGTATAACCTTATGGACTGCTTCGAATGCGGATGCTGTAGCTACGTGTGTCCTTCCAATATTCCATTGGTACAATACTTTCGTATCGCCAAAGCCATAAATCGTGAGCAACAACCGGCCTAAAATCATTACGATTTAATGTGCTAATTTAATATATTAATTGATTTATCCTATGAATACGCCGCCAAATATTTTCAAGTGGAAATAGCACCGTGCAAACACAAGATACTGATATACGTATTGAATTACGTACTTCACCACATTTAAAACAAACCATTTCCGTTGAACAAATAATGCTCAACGTGGTATACGCGTTGTTGCCGGTATGTGCCTGGTCAGTATACTCTTTTGGTATCAGCGCCCTGTTTTTAATTATCGTAACCACCGGGATGGCAGTTTTAACCGAACACTTTCTGTGCTGGTTAGCCGAACGGCCTACTACCCTAGGTGATTGGAGCGTTACCATAACCGGTATGCTGCTAGCCCTAACCTTGCCCCCAGGTTTTCCACTATGGATGGCTGCGATAGCAGCTACCATAGGTGTAGCCCTTGGCAAATCCCTTTTTGGTGGTTTAGGACATAATGTGATGAATCCTGCATTAGTGGGCCGTGCCTTTGTACAAGCTGCATTTCCAGTGGCTATTACCACTTGGACTCCAGCTTTTGCCGGCAATCGCTTCGTGGAGTTTATCCCTACCACCCTAACCGTACCCTTTATGCAGCCCCCAGCCATCACGGAATGGATCGCATCTCAAGCCGTCGATGGTTTCTCTGGAGCAACCCCGTTGGCGCTGCATAAATTTCAGCATATTACCAGTTCTAGCTTAGATTTATTTGTCGGCACCACCGCGGGCTCTGCTGGTGAAACTTCAGCACTCATTATATTAATGTGCGGTGTCTACCTAGCAGCACGCCGCATGATGGATTGGCGCCTGCCCATTGGAGTTATGTTAGGGGTAGTAATCACCACCTTACCACTATGGCTTGCAAATCCTATAACT
>JXSN01000526.1 GCA_001276605.1 Achromatium sp. WMS2 | reverse complement strand
GCCGTAAACGTTGCCGGGACATTTCTAGTAATCCGAAACGTGAGATGCGCCCCACCTGGACTCGGGCCCTATCTTGTCTTAAGGCATCTTTGAGTCTATTTTCGACTTCACGCTGATGATTTGTCGATTCCATGTCAATAAAGTCAATAACAAATAATCCAGCTAAATCGCGTAACCGCAACGGGCGTGCTAGTATCAAAGAGGCCATATACGAGGGTCAAGAAGTTCTAGTACAGATCGAAAAGGAAGAGCGTGGCAATAAGGGAGCCGCGTTAACTACTTTTATTTCCCTCGCCGGGCGTTATTTGGTTTTAATGCCAAATAATCCTAGAGCTGGTGGCGTATCCAGGCGCATCGAAGGCCCAGAACGTTCCGAATTGCGTGATGCTATGAGCCACTTAAAGTTACCCGAAGACATGGGGCTAATAGTACGTACAGCGGGTACAGGCAAGAATATTGAAGAATTGCAATGGGATCTAGATTATTTAGTACAACTTTGGTCTGCAATAGAAAACTCTAGTCGTGATAAATCTGCACCTTTGTTGATATATCAAGAAAGTGACGTGATAATCCGCTCTATACGCGATTACTTACGTGGCGATATAGGTGAAATACTTATTGATAATCAGGACATGTTTAACAAGGCGGAACAGTTTATCGATCAAGTCATGCCCGGCAGCCGTAAAAAGCTGCGTTTATACCAAGATGAAGTGCCATTATTTACCCGCTACCAAATAGAAAGTCAAATTGAAACCGTATTCCAGCGTACCGTAAATTTACCGTCTGGAGGTTGCATATTTGTAGACCCGGGTGAAGCTCTAACTAGTATAGACATAAACTCAGCCAAGGCCACCAAAGGGGCCGATATTGAGGACACAGCATTTAGCACTAATTTAGAAGCGGCTGATGAAATTGCACGCCAGTTGCGGTTACGCGATTTAGCTGGATTATTTGTTATTGACTTTATTGACATGGAATCGACAAATCATCAGCGTGAAGTCGAAAATAGACTCAAAGATGCCTTAAGACAAGATAGGGCCCGAGTCCAGGTGGGGCGCATCTCACGTTTCGGATTACTAGAAATGTCCCGGCAACGTTTACGGC